>CANJKD010000301.1 GCA_947474415.1 Burkholderiales bacterium
TGAACGTGGCGGCGCAGTCGAGGGCCGTCGACGCCACCCCGCTCGCCGCCACGCAGAAGGTGCTTCGCTATGCCTTCGAAGTGGCCGAGACCAGCCTCGACCCGGTCAAGGTGCAAGACCTGTATTCGCGCACCATCACGCCGCACATCTTCGAGGGCCTGTACCACTACGACCACCTCGCCCGGCCGGTTCGCATCACACCGCTCACGGCCGACGGCATGCCGCAGACCTCGGCCGACTTCCGGGTCTGGACGGTCAAGATCAAGCCCGGTATCTTCTTCGCCGATGACCCGGCGTTCAAGGGCCCCGACGGTCGCCAAAAACGGCGCGAACTGGTAGCGCAGGATTACGTCTACAGCTTCAAGCGCTTCGCCGACCCCGCCAACACGAGCCCGGCCTGGACCAGCCTGGAGTCCGAAGGACTGGTGGGCCTGGCCGAGTTGCGCCGCGCTGCGGTCGATGCCAAGAAGCCTTTCGACTACGAGCGCGTCATCGAGGGCGTGCGCGCGCTCGACCGCTACACCCTGCGGTTCACGCTGAAGGAGCCGCGCCCGCGCTACATCGAACTGATTGCCGGCGGCGACCTCTATGGTGCGGTGGCGCGCGAGGTGGTGGAGTTCTATGGCGAGCAGGCCGAGGCGCATCCGGTGGGCACCGGCCCGTTCAAGCTCGCCCAGTGGCGGCGCAGCTCGTTCATCGCGCTGGAGCGCAACCCTGACTACCGCGAGCGCTACTACGACGCCGAACCTGCAGCCGATGATGCCGAGGGCCAGGCCTTGCTGGCGAAGTTCCAGGGCCGGCGCCTGCCGATGATCGACCGTGTCGAGATCTCGATCATCGAGGAAGAGCAGCCGCGCTGGCTGTCGTTCGTCAACGGTGAGGCCGACCTGGCGCACGGCGTCGGGTTCCAGTTCGTGGCCCAGGCGATGCCGAACGGCAAGGTCGCGCCCAACCTGGCCAAGCGCGGCATCCGTGGCTACCAGATCGTCGAACCTGCGGGCAACTACTACATCTTCAACATGGAAGACGCGACCGTCGGTGGCTACAGCCCCGCCAAGGTGGCGCTGCGGCGCGCCATCGGCCTGGGGCTGGACGCGCAGAAGCTGATCGACTACGCATACAACGGGCTGGGCGTGGTGTCGCAGGGGCCGACCCTGCCCCACACGACCGGCTTCGACCCGGCGTTCAGGAGCGAGTTCGGCGAATACGACCCGGCGCGTGCCAAAGCCTTGCTGGACCTGTACGGCTACAAGGACCGCAGCGGTGAGGGCTGGCGCAGCATGCCCGACGGCTCGCCGCTGCTGCTGAAGATCAACACCCAGTCCGACCAGCGCTCGCGCAAGATCAGCGAGGTGATGAACAAGAACATGAAGGCGCTGGGCCTGCGAGTGCAGTCGGTCGTCGCGCAATGGCCCGAGAACCTGAAGGCCGTGCGGGCAGGCAAGTTGCAGATGTGGGCGGTGGGCTCGTATGCGTCGCAACCGGATGCCGTCGGTGCCTTTGACCGCTTCGACAGCGCCCAGATTGGGGGCCAGAATTTCGCGCGCATCAATCTGCCGGCGCTCGATGCGCTGCACGGCCAGATTCAGCGCCTGCCCGACGGCCCCGAGCGCCTGGCGGCATTCCGCGCGTCGGAGCGGCTGGCGCTGGCCTACATGCCCTACAAGAACACACTCAACCGGCTGGCGATCGACATGAGCTATCCGCAACTCGTCGGCTACCGCCGCCCGGTGTTCTGGACCGACTGGTTTCAGTACGTGGATATCGACGACGCACTGCGGCGGGCACGGTGATCGCCCGGCGCCACTGGTCGGCAGGGGTGCTCGGCACGCTGGCGCTGCCCGGGCTCGCAGGCGCCGCCGCCGCCGAATCAACGGCCGCAGTGGGCGCCAACATCCTGCGCGTTTCGTTCGTCGCGGCCGAGACCGGTTTCGACCCGCCGCGGGTCAACGACCTGTACTCGCGCAGCATCACCGCGCACATCTTCGAGTCGCTGTACCGCTACGACCCGCTGGCGATGCCGGTGAAGATCCGCCCGCTCACTGCGGTGGCGCTGCCCGAGGTGTCGGCCGATTTCAGGGTCTGGACGATCCGGCTTCAGCGCGGCATCTACTTTGCCGACGACCTGGCGTTCAAGGGCCCCGATGGTCGCCAACGACCGCGTGAGCTGGTGGCGCAGGACTATGTCTACGCGTTCAAGCGCTTCTTCGATCCGGCGATGAAGAGCCCCTTGTATTCCAACCTCAACGACGAAGGCATCGAAGGCCTCGACGAGTTGCGCCAGGCCGCCTTGAAGCGCAACAAGCCGTTTGACTACGACGCGCCGCTCGAAGGCCTGCGCGCCATTGATCGCTACACGCTGCAGGTGCGCTTGCGCGCGCCGCGGCCGCGCTTTCTGTTGAACATGTGCGACTCGTCGGGCTTCGGTGCAGTGGCGCGCGAGGTGGTCGAGTTCTATGGCGACAACATCATGGCCCACCCGGTCGGCACCGGGCCGTATCGGCTGAAGGAATGGCGGCGCAGTTCGCGCATCGTGCTGGAACGCAACCCGGCATTTCGCGAGATGCTGTATCACGCAGAACCGAATGCCGACGACGCCCAGGGCCAGGCCTGGCTGGCGCGCTTCAAGGGCCGGCGCCTGCCCTTCAACGACGGTGTCGACATCGTGGTGCTCGAAGAAGAGCAGACCCGCTGGTTGTCGTTCCTGAACGGGCAGATCGACCTCGTCGGCGTGCCGCTCTCCTTCGCCAGCCTGGCCGTACCGAACGACCAACTCGCACCGAACCTCGCCCGGCGTGGCATCACGATGCGCCGCTACATGAACCCCGACTTCACCTTCGCCTGGTTCAACATGGAAGACCCGGTGGTTGGCGGCTACAGCGCCCAGAAAGTCGCACTGCGGCGCGCCATCGGCCTGGCCTACAACACCGATCGCGAGATCCGCATCATCCGGCGCGGCCAGGCTGTGCCAGCGCAAGCCGCGATGCAGCCGGGCACCTTCGGCTACGACCCGAACTTCAAAAGCGAGAACAGCAGTTACGACCCGGCACGGGCGAACGCCCTGCTCGACCTGTATGGCTACCTCGACCGGGACGGCGATGGCTGGCGCGAGCAGCCCGACGGCTCGGCGCTGGTGCTGCGCATGGCCAGCCAGGCGTCGCAGGTCGAGCGCCAGTTTTCCGAGAATTGGCAAAAAAGCCTGCAGGCCGTGGGCCTGCGCATCGTGTTCACCGTGGCCCAATGGCCCGAGAACATGAAGGCCGCGCGTGCCGGAGCGCTCCAGATGTGGAGCCTGGGCGACACCGCCAGCGTGCCCGATGCCCAGGGTGCGCTCGAATACATGTACGGCCCGTCGATCGGCGGGGCGAACCTGGCGCGCTTCAAGTTGCCCGCATTCGATGCGCTCTACGAACGCGCGCTGGCCCTGCCCAATGGCCCCGAGCGTGCCGCCCTGTTCATCGAGGCCAGCAAACTGGCGACCGCCTACATGCCGTACAAGATCCAGGCGCACCGCGTCGCCACCGACCTGAGCCAGCCGTGGATCACCGGTTGGCGCAAGGGGTTGTTCCGCAACGAGGCCTGGCAATTCGTCGAGATCGATCCGGGAATGCGTGAACGCCTGACGCGTTGACCGGGCGGCCGGACTCCGCACAATGGCGCGATGACCACGCCTGCCGACAGCCACCCCACCGGCCACCACATCACCCGTTACACGCGCTGGCTGGCGCGCGAGCACGGCCTGCATTTCGACGCCACCACGCACGCGGGTTACGAAGCGCTCTGGCGCTGGTCGGTGACCGACCTGCACACCTTCTGGGGCTCGATCTGGGAGTACTTCGGCCTGCAGTCGCCGACGCCGCACGAGACCGTGCTGGTGGATGAAGTGATGCCGGGCGCGCGCTGGTTCCCCGGCGCGCAGGTCAACTATGCGCAGCACGTCTTCTCGCACGCCGACGCGGCCCACGCGGCGGGTTGCCCGGCCATCGTGTTCCAGAATGAAGCGATGCAGGCGCGCGGCCAGATGATCGAGATCGCCTGGCCCGAGCTGCGCCGGCAGGTCGCGTCGCTGGCAGGCCGCTTGCGCCAGCTTGGCGTGCAGCCCGGCGACCGCGTGGTCGCGTTCCTGCCCAACATCCCGCAGACCGTGGTGGCCTTCATGGCGGTCGCGAGCCTGGGCGCGATCTGGTCGATCTGCTCGCCCGACATGGGGCCGGTCGCGGTGCTCGACCGCTTCCGCCAGATCGAGCCGAAGCTGCTGATCGCCTGCGACGGCTACACCTATGGCGGGGTCGCGCACGACCGCATGACACTGCTGCACGGCCTGCTCGACGAGTTGCCCAGCGTGCACGACGTGGTGCTGTTGCGCTACCACGACGAAGGCGCCGACGCGACCCGGCTGCGGGCGCCGACGCGCAGCGTGCA
>CANJKD010000302.1 GCA_947474415.1 Burkholderiales bacterium
AGCGCTTCGAAATCCAGTCGACGAAGTCGAGCACATTGCTCCAGCGCGCGGCGGACAACTTGGCGCTGTCTTCACCGTCGTGCAGGTGTTGCTCGTAGCCGATGTCGGTCAGCCAGCCAATCAGCAGGGCCTTCGCGTCTTCGGCGCCGGTGGTGTGGCGGGCGCGGTATTCGAGGTCGTTCACGAAGCGGCCGAACTCGTGCAGCGAGCCGAGCGCGCGCGCGCTGAGCACGCTGCCCAGGCTTTCGGCGAACAAGGCTTCGTACAGGCTGGTTTTCCACTTGCCGGCGAACTCGCCGAGGCTGGCGAGCGTCTGGTGGCCGATGCCGCGCTTCGGCGTGCTGACGGCGCGCAGGAAGGCCGGGTCATCATCGTGGTTCACCAGCAGGCGCAACCAGCCGCACAGGTCCTTGATCTCGGCACGGTCGAAAAAGCTCGTGCCGCCCGACACCTTGTACGGGATGCTCGCCTTGCGCAGCGCCTTCTCGAAGATGCGCGCCTGGTGGTTGGCGCGGTACAGCACGGCGAAATTTCGGAACTCGACTTCGACGCCGCCGGTGGGTGATGCGGCCGACGACACGCCTGCCGTGCCGCCACCCTGCAGGCTCTGGATGCGTGCGACCGCGCGTTCGGCCTCGTGCTCTTCGGTGTCGGACTCGATCACGCGCACCGGCTCGCCGTCACCGAACGCGCTCCAGAGCTTCTTCTCGAACAGCTTCGGGTTGTTGCCGATCACGTTGTTCGCAGCGTTCAGGATGCTGCCGGTGGAGCGGTAGTTCTGCTCCAGCGCGATGACCTTGAGGTTCGGGTAGTCCTGTGGCAGGCGCTTCAGGTTTTCGATGGTCGCACCGCGCCAGCCGTAGATGCTCTGGTCGTCGTCGCCCACTGCAGTGAAGAGGCCGCGTTGGCGTTCGTCTTCGTGGTCGACCAGGCACTTCAGCATCTCGTACTGGATCGCGTTCGTGTCCTGGTATTCATCGACGAGCACATAGCGCAACGTGTTCTGCCACTTCGCACGGACCTCCGCGTCGCGCAGCAGCAGCTTGTGCGGCAGGCCGATCAGGTCGTCGAAGTCGACCGCCTGAAACGCCGCCAGGCGCTCTTCGTAGCGCTGCATCACACGGGCGGCCACCTGCTCGTCGGCGTTCGCCGCCACGCCTTCGGCCTGCGCGCTGTTCAGGCCCTGGTTCTTCCACAGGCTGATGGCCCATTGCCAGCGCCGCACCAGCGCGTTGTCGCTGCTGCCACCGGCGTCTTTCAGGATGCCGAGCACGTCGTCGCTGTCGAGGATGCTGAACTGCGGTTTCAGGCCGAGCCGCTCGCCATCGCTGCGCAGGATGCGAACGCCCAGCGAGTGGAAGGTGCTGACGACGAGGTTCTTCGCGGCGCGCCCGCCGACCAGTTCCTTCGCCCGTTCGCGCATCTCCTGCGCCGCCTTGTTGGTGAAGGTGATGGCAGCGATCTGGCCGGGTTCATAGCCGGCCTGCAGCAGCCGCGCGATCTTGTGGACGATGACGCGCGTCTTGCCCGAACCGGCGCCCGCCAGCACCAGGCAGGGCCCGCTGAGGTGGTGCACGGCTTCGAGCTGGGCGGGGTTCAGCGAGGGCGGGGGGGCTTGGGACACGGAGGCGCCGGGCGGCAGCAGGAGCAGGGGCGGGAATCATAGGGGTAGCAGGGCATCGGGCGCGCCGGTTTGACGGCCCATCGGTGACCGGTGCAGCGGCGCATGTGACGCCGCTGGTGGCCACGTTCGGCGGATTGGCGGCCCCCCTTTAATGGCAGAAACCCCCTGACTCGGGGGGGGGGTGCGGGCCTACCCAGTGTGCGCGATTCGTCGCCAAATTTTTTTGGCTACGAATCAGTTCTCGAAGCGTTGTCGATTCACGACGGGCACTTTCGGAAGCGAAGGGGTAGTTGGAAGCCTGCGTGAATTGTCCTCTTCACGCGGCATCGATGATCGGCTTTCCTAACATGAGTCAGGAGCGAAAAAGATGAAACTCAAACAGGTATTTTCGGTATCGGCAATGGCTGCGGCCATCCTCATCGCCGGGTTTGGCGGAACTGCTCAGGCGGTCACGATATCGCCAGCAGTCGAATACACGACTTCGGGCACGCTGACCGACAGCCGGCCATTCACGCTCGGGTACTCCTTTTCGCTCAGCGGCCCGGTGACGGTCAACGCGCTCGGCTATTGGGACAATGGCCGCAGCAGCAATCATCAGGTCGGGATTTGGGATACCGCCGGCACTCTGCTGACCTCGACCACCGTGATGGGTACGGACCCAACAGTCGGTCACTTTGTCTGGGGTGCGATTTCCGACTACACGCTGGCGGCCGGCAGCTATGTGATCGGCGGCGAGTTTCTGGGCGACGGTACGTTCAACTCCTTCGCGACCGGTATCGTGTCGATTCCCCAATACACCTACGGCACCGATCTGCAGTTGTTTGGTGCGGGTCTGAATTTCCCGACATTCAATACCGGCGGTAGTTACGGAGAAAACGGAATCTTCGAAGTCAGCTTCTCGGTGACCACGGCGGTGCCAGAGCCTTCCAGCGATGCGTTGATGCTTCTCGGCATTGGCGTGATGGGCGCGACATTGCGCCGCCGCAAGGCCTTGGCCGCCTGATCACGGCGTTTGAGATTTGAGGCAGGGCGTGGCCGCAATGGCTGCGCCCTTTTACTTTTGCGCGGCTGTTCAAGCCAGGGGGAAGTGTGAGGCCGGGCAGCGCGGCTCACCCTGCGGGCCGGCAGATCGCCGGCTGTCGCTTGCTGGACCGGGGCCGTCCACTGGCGCAGCGGAGGCGCTTGCGGGTGAGCGTGGCATCCCGACGCGGCCATGAAAAACCCGCTGGGCGTTGTCACCGGGCAGGTGAGTTCGGGCGCGTGAATCCAGGCGTCGGTGAATGCCGCCCGGCGCTTACTTTCCCCTGAACTTGCGGATCGCCGCGATCTGCGCGGCCATGGCCGCGAACTCACCTTGCGCCTTGGCGAAGTCGATGTCGCTCTTCGCGTCCTTCATGGCTTCCTCGGCCAGCTTCTTGGCTTCGTTGGCTTTGGCCTCGTCGAGGTCACGGCCACGTATGGCGGTGTCGGCGAGGACAGTCACGGTGCCGGGCTGCACTTCCAGAATGCCACCGGCCACGAACACGAATTCTTCTTCGCCGCTGCTTGAACCATCGGCGTTGGCCCGTTCGATGCGCACTGCGCCCGCCTTGATGCGGGTGATCAGCGGTGTGTGGCGCGGCAGGATGCCGAGTTCGCCGCTCTCGCCCGGCAACGCCACGAACCTGGCTTCGCCTTCGAAAATGCTGCCTTCGGCCGAGACCACGCTTACGTGCAGGGTTGCCATTTCTTGTTTCCTTGTTCGCTGAACAAGCAGTCGGGTCGCGGGCTAGGCGCAGCGCACAGCCGTACGATCAGTACGGCGAGCACTGCAACGACGCCCCGGCCCGAATGCGCCGATCAGTTGATTTTCTTGGCCTTTTCGAAGGCCTCGTCGATGGTGCCGACCATGTAGAAGGCCTGCTCGGGCAAGGAATCGCATTCGCCGGCCACGATCATCTTGAAGCCGCGGATGGTTTCCTTCAGCGGCACGTACTTGCCCGGCGAGCCGGTGAAGATTTCGGCGACGTGGAAGGGCTGGCTCAGGAAGCGCTGGATCTTGCGTGCGCGGGCCACGGCCAGCTTGTCATCGGGCGAGAGTTCGTCCATGCCGAGCACGGCGATGATGTCGCGCAGTTCCTTGTAGCGCTGCAGCGTTCCCTGCACCGCACGGGCGGTGTTGTAGTGGTCTTCGCCGACGACGTTCGGGTCAAGCTGACGCGACGTCGAGTCGAGCGGGTCCACGGCCGGATAGATGCCGAGCGAGGCGATGTCGCGCGACAGCACCACGGTGGAGTCCAAGTGGGCGAAGGTGGTGGCTGGCGACGGGTCGGTCAAGTCATCGGCCGGCACGTAAACAGCTTGAATCGACGTGATCGAACCGACCTTGGTCGAGGTGATGCGCTCTTGCAGACGGCCCATTTCCTCGGCCAGCGTCGGCTGGTAGCCCACAGCGGAAGGCATGCGGCCCAGCAGTGCCGACACTTCGGTACCGGCCAGCGTGTAGCGGTAGATGTTGTCGACGAAGAAGAGCACGTCCTTGCCTTCGTCGCGGAACGACTCGGCGATCGTGAGGCCGGTCAGCGCCACGCGCAGACGGTTGCCCGGGGGCTCGTTCATCTGGCCATAAACCATGGCGACCTTGGAGTCTTCGAGCTTGTCGAGGTTGACCACGCCGGAGTCCGCCATCTCGTGGTAGAAGTCATTGCCTTCGCGGGTACGCTCACCCACGCCGGCAAATACGGACAAGCCGGAGTGGGCCTTGGCGATGTTGTTGATGAGCTCCATCATGTTCACGGTCTTGCCCACACCGGCGCC
>CANJKD010000303.1 GCA_947474415.1 Burkholderiales bacterium
CAGGCTGGCCGTGGCGAAGATCAATGAGTTGTTCTTCTGGAAGTCGGCGCCCGGGTCGTCGCTCTTCGACGTGTTGGCCACCTTCGACAGGCTGGCCACCGCCATCGCCGAGATCGGTACCGAGCGCTCGCCGATCGTGTAGCCGGTCAGCTTGAACAGGCGGCCATACGGCGTGAGTTCGGGGAACTGACCGCCCGCATGGCAGGCCACGCAGTTCTGGCCGGTCTGGCGGTTGAACGCTGGCACGGCCTGCGCGGCGCCGGGCAACAGCGCGAAAACCAGCACTGCCAAGGCGAGTAGCGAGTTCAGCAACCTGGCGAAGGCCGGGCCATCTTTGAGGTGCGGGGTGTTCATCGTTTGATCTCCTCAGCGTTTGAGGACATCAGGCTCCGTTGCCTGTCGCGCCGCAATGACATGGATCAATCGCCAGTGACTTTGACGATGCGCTGTTGTCACGCGGCGCCGCAACTTCGGCTTGGCCGAACGCCGCCTTCCGCCCCTGGCGGCTGCGTCAGGCGTGCGCGCCGGCCTTTGCCTCGGCGGGGTTCATTGCCCGGCGAATGTGGGCGATGAGTTCGTCTTCCGGATACGGCTTGCCAAGCAGCACGCTGACGCCCGCGCGGTCGGCGTCGGCGCGGTGCTTGTCGTCGGCCGCCGTGATCATGATGACCGGGATGTGCGCCGTGAGCGGGTTCTGGCGCACATGGCGGGTCAGCGCGAAGCCGTCCATGCCGGGCATGTCCACATCGGTAATCACCACGTCGGGCATGCTGGCCTCGATTTGTTGAACGGCTTCCAGGCCGTCTGTCGCATAGACGATCTGGTAACGGTGCTGCGCCAGCAGGCGGCCGGTCTTGACGCGCACGATCTTCGAGTCGTCGGCGACCATGACGACGGTCTGCTCGGGTGCCTTGGGCGCGGCTGCGGCCTCGGCCAGCGAGGCCTGCGCCGTGAGGGCGGGCTGCCTGGCCAATGCCGCTTCTGCTGTGAGGCGCGCCGCTTGCTCGGCCTCACGACGTGCTCGCAGTTCCGCTTCTGCGTGGGCTATGCGCGCACGCGCCTCGTCCACTGCCTGTTGCGTGGCCAGGATTGCCGACCGATGTGCCGCTTCCGACTGCCGTCGTGCGCGGTCGGCTTCTTCGTTCGCCAGTTGTTGAGAATGGTCGCGCGCCGCCGTGTGGGCGGCAACCACGGCGGCCTCGATGCGCGCAGCCTCGGCGGCCGCTGCGCGCGCCGCTTCTTGCGCAGCGGCTTGGCTCCGCGCCTTGTGGCGCGCGGCCTTTTCCTCGGCGCGGCGCTGCGCCTCCGCCCAGGCGGCGGCTTCAGATTGCGCACGCTCGACGACGCGCCTTGCCGCAGCGCGAAGAAAGGCTCGGTAACCCAGCCAGCCCGCCAGCAGGCAGACCGCGGATGCGGCCAGAAGCCACTGCAAATACACGTCCATGAAGCCGTGACCCCTTCACAAAGATTCGCCGAGCATAGGGGCGAATCGTGTCAGCCGGTTCATCGAAAACGTCGGCGACTCGCCACCTTTTCCTCGAACCTGGCAGGTCGGTGGTGGCCCTTACACGCGGTAACCGGATGCGGGCGATTCGTCCAGGTCGATCCGGAACAGCGCGGCCGCACCCATCGGCACGACGCGCCGTGCTGTCGGTGGCAAATTCTCGACCAGCCAGGCGTCTTGCGGGCCGAGTCGTACCGAGCCACCGCAGCCGGCGATTTCGACGCTGCCTTGGTGGCACCACCACAGCGCACATGTTGCGGTGGTCTGCTGTTCCGACACCTGCATCTCGCCACCCTCGAAGGCCAGCTGCATGACGGTATGCCGCCACACGCCACGCCGCGTCATCACGTTCAGGTCGGTCACCGGCGCTCCCGTCAGCGCGGACCGCGTCGGCACGTCGGCGGGAAATGACAACGGTGCCGAGCCGCAGCCCAGCACCACCGGCGACGCGTCGCCGATCACGAGTTGCAGCCCGCCGCCGGCCAGCAACGTCAGCGTACGGTCGACGCCGGCGAAGACCGAAAGCGGCCCGTCTCTTGCCACCGTCGCCATGCTTGCGCGCCAGCCGAAGTTGCCCAGCCCCGCGCCCGGCGGGTGCACGCAGATTTCGGTCGTGGCGCCGCCGCCGTTCTTCCACGGCATGCAGCGGCAGTCGGCGGCGCGGCTCAGGCTTGAGGCTCGACCGCGAGACGACAACGTGGGCGCCCGGAGTCACCTGACGCGCTTGCGGCGCCGCAGCGGCAGCAAACCCGTTGCCAGCGAGGTGCCGGCCAGGATGACCGCGCAGCCCGCCAGCATCGCTGCCGTCGGCCGCTCACCGAGAAACAGCGCGCCCCACGCCAGCGCGAACGCCGGCACCAGAAAGGTCACGGTGATCGCGTTGGCCGGCCCGATGTGGGCGATGAGCCGGAAGTACATCACGTAGGCGAAGCCGGTGCAGGCGATGGCCAGCGCGGCGACGGTCAGCCACGCCGCCGTGCCCGGGGCCACGGTGGGCCAGGCCCACCAGGCTGGCAAAGCCAGCACGAGCGCGGCGGCCAGCTGGCTGCCAGCGGCCACGGCCAGCGGCTTCACGCCGGTCAGGTGGCGTTTCGTGAAGTTCGCCGAGAAGCCGTAGGACAGGCTGCCCGCGATGCAGGCCAACACGGCGAGGCCGGTGGCGGTGGCGTCAGCGCCCGGCTCGACACTGGCCCGGCCCACCGCCAGGCCGAGCACGCCGGCGAAGCCGATCAACAGGCCCGCGACCCGCGCCGCGCTGAGCCTGTCGTGCCACCACAACCAGGCCACGACGGCGCCGAACAAGGGCGCGGCGGCGTTGAAGATCGCGCTCAGGCCGGCGCTGATCGTGAGTGCCGCATAGGCGAAGCAGGCGAAAGGGAAGGCCGAGTTCGTGATGCCGACGAGCAGGATCGGCTTCCAGTGCGCGCGCAGTTCAGCCCACTCGCGCCGCCACGCCAGCAAGGGCAGCAGCACGATGGCCGCACCGGCCACGCGCAGGCACGAGAGCGGCAGGGCGCCGAATTCACCGGCGCCCAGGCGCATGAAGATGAACGAGCCGCCCCACACGGCGGCGAGGGCGAAGAGTTCGAGGGCGTCGCGCGGCTTCATCCGGTGGCCCCGGCCTTGGCATTTGCGCCGACCGCCTTGCAAGCGTCATCGCGGCCGGGTGCGGGTGTCGACCGAAGCGCCTCTTCGAGCGCCAGCAGCGCCTGCTTGCGCGGCACGCCACCCGCGTAGCCAGTCATCGAACCGTCGCGCCCGACGACGCGGTGGCAGGGCACGATCACCGACAGCGGGTTGCGCCCGACCGCGCCGCCGACCGCGCGCACGGCCGAGGCTGAACCGATCGCCGCCGCGATCGCGCCGTAGCTGCTGAGGGCGCCGGGCGCGATGCCGAGCAGCGCCTGCCACACCGCGCGTTGGAATGGCGTGCCTTGCAGGTCGAGCGGCAGATCGAAGCCGGCTGATTCGCCCGCGAAATAGGCGCGCAGTTGTTCGGCGGCGCTGGCCAGCAGCGGATCGCCGGGCAGCTCGGGCGCAGCGAGTGGGCCAGGGTGGTGCTTCTGGCCTTCGAACCAGGCACCCGCCAGGCCCGTTGCGGTGCGTGCCAGCAGGATGGGCCCCAGCGGGGAAGTGAGGGTCACCTGCGCGGTGCAGGCTTTGTGAACTGCAATCAGGGTCGAGCTCATGGTGTCGGCTTCTCCAGCGAATTCCAAAGGCGCAGCACGGCATACGCGCGCCACGGTTGCCAGGCCTTCGCATGCGCCTCGGCCTCGCGTTGTGAGCTGGTGCCGAACTGCTGCCGCATCGCCTTCAGCAGCGCCACGTCGTTCGGCGGGAACGCATCGGGCCAGCCGAGCGTGCGCATCGCGATGTAGTGGGCGGTCCACGGGCCGATGCCGGGCAGGGCGCACAGGCGTTCGATCAGGGGTTCGGCGCGGGCGCGTGGTGCGAGCAATGCGGTGACCTCGGGCCACGTTTGCGCGATGGCCTGGATTGCGCCCACACGGCTGCGGATGATGCCCAGTTCGGCGATCTGTTCGACCGTGGCCGCCGCCAGCGTGGCCGGCGCCGGGAAGCTGCGCGCCACCTCGGCCCAGGGGGTTTCGATGACGTCGCCGAAGCGTTCGACGACACGCCGGGCCAGCGTGCGCGCCGCTGCTACCGTGACCTGCTGGCCGAGCACGGCGCGCACCGCGAGCTCGAAGCTGTCGGCGCTGCCGGGCAGGCGCAGGCCCGGCGCGCCGGGCAGGCCGACGAGCGCGGCGGCTATCGCATGCGGCTCGGCGTCGAGGTCGAGCCAGCGCCGCACGGCCGCGTTCACGGCGCCACTCGCACTGGCCAGTTCGGGCGCGAAGCGGACCTGCACGATGGGCGCGTTGGGCAGGAATTCGGCCTCGACCCAACCGGCCGCGG
>CANJKD010000304.1 GCA_947474415.1 Burkholderiales bacterium
GCACCATGTAGTTCTCGGACAGCACCTCGACCCAATCGACCGCCGGGCGGTGGCCAATGAAATCGCGGTAGTGCTCGATGCGCAAGCCGAGCCCAAAACCTCCGGGCAGGAATTCATGACCTGCGCGCCGACGCCGCCTTACTTCGCGACCATGCCACCCGCCGCCTTGCAGTCGGCTTCCGCCTTCTTGGCGACCCAGCCCATACCCTTGCAGCTGTTCGCGCCCATGCCGTGCAGCGCGGCTTCGTCGGCGGCTTGCACCGAGGTGGAGAGCGTGGCACCCATCGAGAACAGGTCGGTTGCTGCGGTGGCCATCGCAACGCCGGATTTGAGGTGGTTCAGCCTGATGACTTCTTCGGGTTGAATGAGACGGTGGAGGCGGTCGATACGCAGACCATCACAGACGGGATTCATGCCGGCTTTTCAGCACATCGTTTCGGCACATCGCGTCTGCTGGCCTTGGTTCGTCAAGCCGCCGGCGCCCTTCTTCCACACCCCGAAAAGATCAATTCAGCTCGCCGCACCGGGCACTTCACCCAGCACCACAGCCATCGCCATCGCCGTCGCCTCCACGTTCGACGAGTTCAGCCCCGCAACGCACATGCGGCCCGAGCGCAGCATGTAGACCGCGTGTTCCTCGCGCATGCGGTCAGCCTGCTCGGCCGTCATGCCGGTGTAGCTGAACATGCCGCGCTGGGTCAGGAAGTAATCGAAGTTGCGGCCTGGCAGCTTGGCGCGCAGCACCGCGTGCAACTGCTTGCGCATCGCCAGGATGCGCTCGCGCATCGCGCCGAGCTCGGCCTCCCACGAGGCGCGCAGCGAGGGGTCGGTGAGCACGGTGGCGACGATCTGACCGCCGTGGATCGGCGGGCTCGAATAATTGCGCCGCACCGTGGACTTCAGCTGGCCGAGCACGTTGCCCGCCTGCGCCGCATCCGGGCACACCACGCTGAGCGCGCCGCAGCGTTCGCCATACACGCTCATGCTCTTCGAGAACGAGTTCGCGACGAAGAAGCAGAGGCCGGCACTTGCCAGGGCGCGCACCGAACGCGCATCGGCCTCGATGCTGTCGCCGAAGCCCTGGTAGGCCAGGTCGAGGTAGGGAATCAGCTCGCGTTCGCGCAGCACCGGAATCAGCGCGTCCCACTGCGCCGATGTCAGGTCGACGCCGGTCGGGTTGTGGCAGCAGGCATGCAGCAGCACGATGCTTTTCGCGGGCAGGGTGCGCAGCGTGGCCAACATGGCATCGAACTTCAGGCCACCGGTGGCCGGGTCGTGGTACGGGTAGGTGTTCACCGTGAGGCCGGCGCCCTCGAACATCGAGCGATGGTTGTCCCAGGTCGGGTCGCTGACCCACACGGCGCTGCCGGGGAAGTACCGCGCGATGAAATCTGCGCCTACCTTCAGGCCGCCGCTGGAGCCGACCGACTGGATCGTCGCGACGCGGCCCGAGGTCACGGCCTCATGGCCAGCGCCGAACAATAACGCTTGAACTGCGCTGCGAAAGTTGGCCGCGCCCTCGATCGGCAGGTAGGGCTTGGGCCCGCCTTTCGCGACGATCATGGCTTCCGCGCGCCGCACCGAATCCATCACCGGGATGCGCCCAGCATCGTCGAAATAGATGCCGATACTCAAGTTGATCTTGTTCGGCCGAGGGTCTTTCTGGAAGTCCTCGTTCAGGCTCAGGATCGGGTCACCGGCGAAGGGGGGAACGTGCTTGAACATGGGGCAGCTCGGTCGGGTCGGAGTGGTCGCGGGGGTTGATTATCCAGCCGGCTCAGGCGCGCATCTCGCCTTGAATGGCCGCGGCCCAGCGCCACGCCTACTCGGAACAGCCCAGCACGTGGTCGAGCCCGCCGAACAGGCTGTTCACCTAGCGCAGCATGCGGTAAGACAGCGGCACGTCGGCGCCGATGTCTTGCGCGATCAGCGCGGCGTCTTGGTCCGTCACGACGCGGTTCAGCAACTGGCAGATGCGCTGCATCGCAGTGTGCAGCGGCCGCTCTTCGCCCGTGGCCCGCACCGCATCAACACGCCCGGCCACCAGGGCGACAACGGCCTGCAGCGCCTGTTCGAGGTCGTCGATGCTGGCGAAGCCGGTTGCCACAAGCATCACGCCAAGGTGTGCGGCCCGGCACTGGCGCACCATGGTCAGCAGCGCCTCGGGGCCGACGGACGTGGCAGGCAGCAGGATGAAATCGAAAGCCGTGTGGCGGCCGGCGTCTGCCAGTGGCACACCCAAGCGAACGCCTTGCGCGCGCAGCGCCACAGGCACGCCAGCGGTCGGAGCCTCTGCCAACTCTGCACTGTCGGTGATCACCCGCATCTTGCCGCGTGCCGCCTGTGCGGCCACGGCCGGGCGCGCGAGCAAAGCAGCGGGCAGGCCGGCCAGCGCGATGCGGCCGCTCTCGACCGTCGAGCGCATCGAGTTGAGCCGTACGATGGCAGGCGCGGCATGCGCCACCGGGTCGGCCCTGGAGCGCCAGCGGTCCTGGCCGGCCAGCGCAGCGCCTAGTTGCAGCGGCTTCCGCCAGACTGCCAAGGCGATCAGCGCGGTCTGGTGCACGAGGTACCAGGCGAAGATCGCCTCGACGCGGCAGGCGCGCCAGCGAGGGGCGTGGTTCAGGTGGCGCTGGCCGAAACCGGGTGCGGCCAGCACTGCGCCCCAGGCCTGCGCTTCACGGCCGACACGGCCCGCCCAGCGCTGCCATGCGACCGCCGCGCACGCCATGAACCCGGTGGCCGCGCCGGAGACCACGAACAGCAGCGACAGCCGCCGCGACAACGGCTCCGCCGCCCTCAGCCATGCGCGCAGGCGCCGCGCCCGCCCGCCCCGCAGGAATCACTCGATGCCGGCCATGCCCGCATCGGTGTAGCGGGTGCCGGCCACACGCGCCGGGTCGAACAACGCATCGAGCTGCGCGACCTGTTCGGTGCTCGGCGGGTCGTGCGCCGCGGCGGCGACGTTCTGCTCCAGGTAGGCAATGCGGCGCGTGCCCGGGATCGGCACGACGTGCGGGTGCTTGGCGAGCAGCCAGGCCAGCGCGAGCTGGGCATTCGTCATGCCGAGCCCGTCGGCGATGCCGCGCAGGGCTTCGACCCGTTCGCGGTTGCTGGCCTCGGCGGCGCCACTGAAGCGCGGGTTGTGCTTGCGGAAGTCGTTGTCGGCAAGCGTGGCCGAACTCACCGTGCCGGTCAGGAAGGCGCGGCCGAGCGGGCTGTAGGCGACGAAGCTGGTGCCCAGCTCGGAGCAGGCCTGCAACATGCCGCCTTCGGGCTCGCGCGACCACAGCGAATACTCGCTCTGCACAGCCGCCACCGGGTGCACGGCGCAGGCCTTGCGCAAGGTGTCCGCCGACGCTTCGGACAAGCCGATCTGGCGCACCTTGCCGGCCCGCACCAGCGCGGCCAGGCTGGCCATCATGGCTTCGATGGGCACGTCGGGGTTGCGCCGGTGACAGTAGTAGAGGTCGATGCAGTCGACCCCCAGGCGCTGCAGCGATGCGTCGCAGGCGCTGCGGATGTAGGCATCGCTGTTGTCGATGCGGCGCTCGTACTGGCCCGGTGCACGCACGATGCCAAACTTGGTGGCCACCACCACCTGCGCCCGGCGCGCCGCGCCGCCTTGCGCGATGAAGCGCCCGAGCAGGCTTTCGTTGTGGCCGAAGCCGTAGGTGTCGGCGGTGTCGAAGAAATTCACGCCGAGTGCGAGCGCGCGCGTGAGCGTGGCGAGCGACTGGCTGTCGTCGCTCTCGCCGTAGAACTCGCTCATGCCCATGCAGCCCAGGCCGAGGGCCGAGACGGCGGTGCGGGCGGTGCCGAGGCTGCGTTGCTTCATGGTCGGTGCGGTTTTCGCGGGTTCTTGAGTTTGACGACAGCTATGGCGGCATCACCCAGGGTTCCGCGCCGGTACTCGGTGAAGCCAAGGCCCCGGTACAGCGCCATGGCCGCCTCGTTGCTTGCGGCTGCGACCACCGAGAAGATGGCATCCGCAACCTGGCACATGGTGTAGCGCAGAAGGGCACGCGCGATGCCTTGGCGCTGGTGCCCGGGGTGAACGACCAGTACCGCGATGCTGATCTGGCCGGGTTCATCGTCCTGGGCCAGAGCCAACACCCCAACCAGCACGCCTGCGCGGTTCGCCCCCATGAAGATCCGGGCGCTGTCTTGTATGCCCTGCAGCGTCTGATCGAACGCGAGCGCATTCGCGGCTTGAAGCAGCTCGGCTTCCTGTGCATGGGCCACCGCAAGAAGCCCGAGGATGCTTGCGGCAACCTTCGGATCTCGGTGGTCGAGGCGCTCGGTGTCGACCATTGCGGGCGTCGCGGGCTGGCGTGGGCCGGGTGCGCCGGGGTGTGGCATGGCGCGAAGCTCAGCTCGGCAGCGCGAAGCCCATCTGGCCCAGGGTGTCGGCCAC
>CANJKD010000305.1 GCA_947474415.1 Burkholderiales bacterium
CCGCAGTGATCCGCGTCGATCCGAAGGGCCGGCACGCCAAGGCGCTGCGGCCGCTGGTCGACGCCATCGAACGCGAAGCGGCCACCCACGCGCCCGGCCAGGCGGCGGCGGGGGTGTCGCTGCTGATGGCGCTGTTCGTGCAGATCGCGCGGCTCGGCGATGGCGGGGCCGGCGACTCAGGCGGCGCCGGTGACGGAACCAAGGACGGCAAAGCAGCGCGCGCACGCCTCGATGACCGCGTGCTGCGCTTCCAGGCCTTGCTCGACGCGCAGTTCCGCGCCCAACGTACGGTCGGTCACTACGCGCAGGCGCTGGGCATCACGGCCGGTCAACTGACGCGCCTGTGCCGCGCGGGCCTGGGCCTGTCCACGCTGGCCGCCATCAACGCCCGCGTGGTGCACGAGGCGCAGCGCGAGCTGGCCTATTCGTCACTGAGCATCAAGCAGATCGCCGCCGAACTCGGCTTCGACGACGACGCCTACTTCGGCCGCTTCTTCAAGAAGCAGACCAGCCACCGGCCGACCGAGTTCCGGGCGCTGGCGCGGCGCCGGTTGGCGCTGGCGCATGGCGGGGCGGGCCAGGGGCATAGCTCAGCGTAGTCCTGCGTCAGCCCAAAGGGTTATCCCTGAAACCCCGTGTCTTGCGCGGGATCGCCTCGCAAAGTACTATCTACCGAACGGTCGGTCGAATCTGTTTCGGCCGATTTTTGCGTGTTTCGCTTGCTCGTTCCGCTTGCTCGTTCCGCTTGCTCGTTCCGCTTGCTCGTTCCGCTTGTTCATTTCGCTCTGCAGCTTCGACTTCGCGCTCAGAATTCAGCCATGACGATCACCCTGAACAGCAACACCCTCATCGCCGTGATCGGCGCCGGCAGCATGGGCGCGGGCATCGCGCAGCTCGCTGCGCAATCGGGCCACGGCGTTCGCCTGCACGATGCGCAAGCCGGCGCGGCGGCGGCGGCGCTGCTGCGCATCGGGGCTGACCTCGACGGCGCGGTGAAGCGCGGCAGGCTCCAGGGGGATGAACGCGATGCGGTGCTGGCGCGCATCACGGTGGCCGAAACGCTCGAATCGATCGAAGGCTGCGGGCTGGTGGTCGAGGCCATCGTCGAGCGGCTCGATGTCAAGCAAGGCCTGTTCAGGTCGCTCGAAAATGTGCTGGGGCCGCAGGCGGTGCTCGCCACCAACACGTCTTCGATCTCGATCACTGCCGTGGCGCAAGGCCTGCAACACCCGCAGCGGCTCATCGGCTGGCACTTCTTTAACCCGGCCACGCGCATGAAGCTGGTCGAGATCATCCCCGGCGTCGAAACCGACCCGGCCCTGGTGCCCGCGATGCACGCGCTGTCGAAGGCCTGGGGCAAGACCTCGGTGGACGCGCCGAATGCGCCCGGCTTCATCGTCAATCGCGTGGCGCGGCCGTACTACGCCGAAGGGCTGCGGCTGCTGGCCGAGCGTATTGCGCCGGCACCAGCCATCGACAAGCTGATGACCGAGGCCGGCGGCTTCGCGCTCGGGCCCTTCGAGCTGATGGACTTGATCGGGCTCGACGTGAACCTGTCGGTCACCGAATCGGTGTTCCAGGCCACTGCTCATGATTCGCGTTATGCACCGCATGTGATCCAGCAGGAACTGGTGCGCAGCGGGCGCTTCGGGCGCAAGAGCGGGCAGGGGTTCTATGCGTATGGCAAGGACGCAGCAGCGCGTGCGGTGCATGCCGTGTCCCCCGCAGCGGCCTGCCCTGCGTTGCGCGCGCCCGTGAAGCCGGGTCTGCTGCAACCACTGCTGCAGCGCTTGAAGGAGGGCGTGTCGATGTCGGTCGATGCCAGCCTGGCCGACGAGACGCTGGCCTTGGGCGATGTGCACATTGCCCTCACCGACGGCCGCACGGCCGCCGAGCGTGGCGCCGCGAATGGTGGCGCGCCGCTGCTGCTGCTCGACCTGGCACGCGACTACGCCACCACGACCCACCTCGGCGCCGCCGCCAACCCGGCCGGTATCACGCACCGGCCGGCCTTGGCCGCCCTGCTGGCCACCGCCAACATCGCCTTGATCGCCCTCGACGACGTGGCCGGCCTGGCTTTGATGCGCACGGTGTGCTGCCTTGCGAATGAAGCCGCCGATGTAATGACCTGGACCGGCACGACCGCGCGCGACATCGACACCGCCATGGTGCTGGGCACCGCCTACCCGCTCGGGCCCCTGGCCTGGGCCGATGCGCTCGGTGCCGAGCGCGTGGCCACCGTGTTGGCGAACCTGCAGGCGCACTACGGTGACATGCGCTACCGGCGCGCGCCGGCCTTGTCCCGCGCCCGCTTCAACGGCACGCACTTCCATGGCTGATCACCGGGCTCCAGATCACGCGCCACTCGCGCGTTTGCACGAACCGTCGCATGAGCGCTCGCCACAGCAAACCGCCGAGCGCGTGCGCGACGCCATGCTCGCGAACGACCGTGTCTCGCGCGGCATGGGCATGGCCGTCACCGAGGTCGGGCCCGGCGTTGCTGCAATGACGATGACGGTGCGTGACGACATGCTGAACGGGCACGACATCTGCCACGGCGGGCTGATTGCCACGCTCGCCGATTCCACCTTCGCGTTCGCCTGCAATTCCTACGACGAACTGACCGTGGCCTCGGGCTTCGCCATCGACCTGATCGCACCGGGCCGCGCCGGCGACGTGCTCACCGCGCGCTGCCATGAAGTCTCGAAGGCGGGCCGCACCGGCGTCTACGACACCGAGGTGACAAACCAGCGCGGCGAGCGCGTCGCGGTGTTTCGCGGCCGTTCGTACACGATGAAGGGCAAGCCGGCCGTGCCGGTTTGACCCGGACTGAACCGTCCCCAAGAAAACGCCGGCAAGGAGGCAACAATGCCCGTGAAGCAACCCAGCCTGGGTGACCTGGAACCGATCGAGACCGCCAGCCGCGACGAGATCGGCGCGCTGCAGCTGAAGCGCCTTCAATCGACGCTGCAGCACGCCTACGACCACGTGCCGCACTACCGCGCCGCCTTCGACGCGAAGGGCGTGCACCCGTCCGACTGCAGACAGCTCGCCGACCTGGCGAAGTTCCCGTTCACGGTCAAGAAAGACCTGCGCGACAACTACCCGTTCGGGCTGTTCGCCGTGCCGCGCGAGCAGGTGGTGCGCATCCACGCATCTTCCGGAACCACCGGCAAACCGACGGTGGTGGGCTACACCAAGAACGACATCTCGACCTGGGCCGATCTGGTGGCACGTTCGATCCGGGCGGCGGGCGGCCGCGCCGGCGACATCATCCAGATCGCCTACGGCTACGGCCTGTTCACCGGCGGCCTGGGCGCGCACTACGGCGCCGAACGGCTCGGCTGCACGGTGATCCCGATGTCGGGCGGGCAGACCGAGAAGCAGGTGCAGCTGATCACCGACTTCAAGCCCAGCATCATCATGGTCACGCCGAGCTACATGCAGGTGATCATCGAAGAGTTCGCGCGCCAGGGGCTGAACGCGGCCGAGAGTTCACTGAAGGTCGGCATCTTCGGCGCCGAACCCTGGACCGAAGCGATGCGCCGCGACATCGAGGCCAAGGCCGGCCTCGACGCGGTCGACATCTACGGCCTGAGTGAAGTGATGGGCCCCGGCGTGGCCAGCGAGTGCATCGAAAGCAAGGACGGCCCGGTGGTGTGGGAAGACCACTTCTACCCCGAGATCATCGACCCCGAGACCGGCGAGGTGCTGCCCGACGGTGTCGAAGGCGAACTGGTGTTCACCTCGCTGACGAAGGAAGCGCTTCCCATCATTCGTTACCGCACGCGTGACCTCACGCGCCTGCTTCCGCCCAGCTCGCGGGCGTTCCGCCGCATGGGCAAGATCGTGGGCCGCAGCGACGACATGCTGATCATCCGTGGCGTCAACGTGTTCCCGACCCAGATCGAGGAAATCGTGCTGCAGCACGCGCAACTGTCGGGCCAATACCAGATCCTGGTCACGCGCAACGGCCTGCTCGACGAGGTGGCGGTGAAGTGCGAACTGCAGCCTGCGGTGGGCGCGCTCGGCACGGCCGAGTTGCGCGAGATCGGCGAATGGGTGCAGCACCGCATCAAGGGCATCGTGGGCATCAGCACGAAAGTGACTGTGCTGGCACCCGAGGCGATCGAACGCACGCTGACCGGCAAGGCCAAGCGGGTGATCGACCGGCGCCCGGCCTGAGTCACCTGAGACGAATCCGAACATCGAGAGGAACACCATGTACACGCAAGCGATGGACACGATGGGCAAAGACGAAGCGCCGAAGGCCGTGCGCTCCGCTGAGGAGATGCAACGCGAGGAACGCTTCGAGGCGCGCATAGCCGCCGGTGACTTCATCGAGGCCAAAGACTGGATGCCCGAGCACTACCGCAAGACGCTGGTGCGCCAGATCAGCCAGCACGCGCAC
>CANJKD010000306.1 GCA_947474415.1 Burkholderiales bacterium
GCCGGACGTGCCCTCGCCCAACCGCACCACGTCGCGCGCGACAAGTGGCAGTGCCATGCCCGCGCCGAGGCCGGCCGCAGCGTGGCCCGACTGGCGCGCCGACCGGTGCAGCACGCAGCGCCTGGGCGATGGGGCTGCACCACCCGGCTGGCCTCAAATGCCGGCGCATTGGAACGACCCGACACCGCCAACAGCAGCCGACCAGCGCGTCCGGCAAGGCCATTCCCGGGCCGCCGGTCGCGCGCCGGTCGTGATGTCCGCACGCCCGCGCAGGCGCCGGTGTCGGCCACCCACACGCGGCTGCCGAAAAACACGAAATATTGACCTCAAGAAGTGTTTGGAGCCGGCCGACAACGATGAAAGGCAGGCCATCCGCACTGCCCAGGAAGAGTCGCCACCGTGGCGAAAAAAAGGAAATCAATGCGCTACCTATTCGCCTGCCCACCCAAACTTCTGCGCCAGACACTGGCGGCGCTGATGGCTTGCTTGTCGGCCTGGCCGGCAGCGGCGCAATCGTCGCCGGACGCTGTTGCGGTCGCGAAGCTCACCGGCGGGCTGGCACCGCTGGCCGCTGGCGAACTGCCGCCGTTGCAGCCCTGGGTGAAACAGCTGAGCGCCGGCCTGCTGGTGCGGACGATCGTCACGACCCGGCAAGGCGACCCGGCACTGCTGGCCGCCCTGGTGAAGGACGTGCTCGCACTCGGCGGCACGGTGCACTACCAGTATCCGTCGCTGAGCGCGATCGCGGTGGTCATGCCGGCGCCCCGGCTGCTCGATCTGGCGCGCTCCACCAACGTCGTCGCCATCGCCCCGGACCGCGTCGTCGCACGCACCGCCAGCCTGCTGCAGCGCACGACCGGCGCGGCCGACCTGCCGGTCCGGTCCGCCAGCAAGTTCGACGGCAGCGGTGTGGGTATCGCCGTGCTGGATTCCGGCATCGCATGGAGTCACCGCAATTTTTCCGCGCCGGGCCTGCCAGGTCTGCCAGGGCCGTCACGGGTTCGCCAGGTCGTCGACTTCACCGCCCAAGGCAAGTCCTTTGCCGACGGCGGCTGGCGCCTGGGCGGCGATGAATCGGCCGCGGCAGCCATGCTGCTCGACGGCATGCGTTTCACCACGGCGCAGTTGAACCTGCAGTTGCCCACGGCCGATCGGGCCGATGCCTACGGCCACGGCTCGCACGTCGCGTCGATGGCCGCAGGCCAGGGCAGCTACCAGAACCCGGACGCGTCGGGCGTCGCGACGAACGCGGCGATCTACGACATCCGCGTCCTCGACGACAACGGCCTCGGCACGACCGCCGACGTGCTCGCCGGGATCGAGTGGGTCATACAGCACGCCAGGCAGCTCAACATCCGCGTCATGAACCTGAGTCTGGCGGCCGACTCGACCGGCTCGTTCGTCACCGATCCCCTGGCGCGTGCGGCACGCAGCGCCGGCCACGCCGGCATCGTCGTCGTCGTTGCCGCCGGCAACGCCGGGCTGACGGACGATGGCCAGCAGGTCTACGGCACCGTCGGCTCGCCGGGCCACGACCCATCGGTCATCACGGTCGGCGCGGTCAACCTGCACGACAGCACCGCGCGCGGCGACGACACGGTGACGCATTTCAGTTCACGCGGTCCAACCCGCGGGCGCACCACGATCGACGGCGCGGCCTGGACCGACAACCTGGTCAAGCCTGACCTGGTGGCGCCCGGCAACGCGCTCGTCGGCGTGCTCGGTGCGGGTGTGTCCGGCTTGCCGAACAGCTGGAACTACCTGGCGCGAACCTACCCTCAACTGGCGCAGGTGCCGGGCGCCGCACAGGCACCGAACCAGACGCTGATGCAGCTCAGCGGCACGTCGGTGGCAGCGCCGGTCGTCACCGGCGCAGCCGCGCTGCTGTTGCAGGCCAACCCAGGGCTGACGCCGCCGCTGGTCAAGGCGATCCTGCAGTACACGGCCCAGCCGCTGCCGGGCTCGAACCTGCTCGAGCAGGGCGCGGGCCTGCTCAACATCGAAGGGGCGGTGCGGCTGGCAACGGCACTGCGCAGCGACATCGGCCCGGCACTTGCCGCCGGCCGGATCGGCACCGGCGACTCGATGGTGGCAAAGGGCTACAGCCTGCCAGTGCCGCAATCGACCATCGGCGGCCAGACCTTCAACTGGGGCCGGTTGGTCTTCGCGGGCGGTAGCCACGTGTTCTCGGGCGACGCGCTGTTCAGCAAGTTCCAGCCGATCTATGACCCCACCCTGACCTGGGCGCGTTCTCTCGTGTTGCGGGCCACGGTGAGCTATTGGCCGCTGAGCGCCGGCACGGTGCCGAAGGCCATCACCGAGGAGCGCGTCGCCACCGGGCAGGCTCTCTTGACCGCCGGAGTCGTGCTGCTCGACGATGCCGGCGGCGGCGACCCCTTCCAGTCCACCCTCACGCTGGCGAACCAGGCGGCATGGGGCAACGGCTACGTCCTCGGTGAAGGTCTGGTGCTGCGCGAAGGCCTGGTGCTGCGTGAAGGGCTGGTGCTGCGCGACGATCTGGTCGACATCGGCGAACACGTGCTGCAAGCGCTGGGGCAGCCGGTCAGCATCAATGGCACGGACGTCCGGCCGGCGGCGAGCATGTGCATGACCTTTGGCGACATGTGCTAACGCGAGGCCAACGACGTGATGCGCGACGCCGATCTTGCGATGTACAAGGCCAAGGCCGACGGCAAGGGCCGCCTCGCACTGTTCGACGTGAGCCTGATCGAGCCCCTGGGCTCCAAGCTGCAACTCGAAGCCGACCTGCGCCGCGCGATCGGCGAGGGCCAGCTCTCGCTGGCGTATCAGCCGCTCTACCAACTTGAACCCTATCGCCTGCTCGGCTTCGAAGCGCTGGCCCGCTGGATGCACCCGGTGTGCGGTGCGATCAGCCCCGCGGTGTTCATCGAGCTGGCCGAAGAGACCGGCTGCATCGAAGCGCTGACGCGCTGGGCCATCGAAGAAGCCGCGCGCCAACACATGATCTGGTGCCACGAAGCGCCGCACCTGGGTGAACTCGTGATGCACGTCAACGTCTCGGGCAAAGACCTCGCCAAGCCGGATTTCGTGGCGAATGTGCAGGACGTTCTTGAACGCCATGCCATGCCGGCCAGGCTGCTGTTGCTAGAAATCACCGAGAGCGTATTGATGGAACACCGTGACACCGCGCTGCGGGCACTGGCCGAGCTGCGCGATCTTGGCGTCAAGCTGGGCATCGACGACTTCGGCACGGGCTACTCGTCGTTGGCCTACCTCAGCACCTTGCCGTTCGACTGCCTGAAGATCGACCGCTCGTTCGTGATTGGCATGCAGCGCAGCACGCAGAACCTGGAGATCGTGCGCACCATCGTGTCGCTCGCTCGCACACTGAACAAGGACGTGGTCGCGGAGGGCATCGAAACCCACGAACAGTTGGTCCGCCTGCGCCAGCTGGGCGCAACCATCGGCCAGGGCTACCTGCTGTCGCGACCGCTGCAGCCCGCGCAAATCAGCGAATTGCTGCTCGAACCGGCGGTCGCACCGCCATGACCCGGTGACCCCACCCGCGACGCCCTGCGCAACGCGTCGCAATGCATCGCGGCGCAGACCGAGCAGCGGCGACTGGCAGGACCGTGGCCACGCGGTCACGGCCGGACGGCGGGTGATTCCATCGCCATGCCGGCTGCGCGCTGCATCAGGTACAGCTCCAGCGCCACCAGCTCGCTGGAACCGTAGGCAAACGGCTCGGCACGCACGCCGGCCATGCAGTTGCGCAGCCGCCGCTGCAGCGAACCCAGGCCCTGCCATTCGAGCCTGTAGAGCGGGTAGCCGGTGGGGTGGGCCTGCGGGATCACGCTGCCGCCGAGGCGCTGGCCGGCACGGTCGTCGTGGCATTGCGCGCATGAGAAATCGAGCTGGCCGATGCGGGCTCGGTAGAGGCTGGCGCCGCGCTCGGTGAAGGCGTACAGCCGCGCATCGGCCGGTGGTGCGATGGCGGCGCCGCGCGACTGCAGCGCGACGTAGCCCTCCATGTTCAGAAGGTCGGCGCTTTCGTCGGCCCACGGAGCAGCCTTTTGCTGGCCAACGCGGCACTGCTGGATGCGCTGGCGCAGATCGACCGGCCGCTTCAGGGCCGCTTCGAAGGCCGGGTAGCGCGCGGCGACGCCACGCATGCTGGCGGGCGCAGCGCCGTGGCATGCGGCACAGGCCTTGTCCGAGGTGCCCGCCTTTGCGTTCCACAGCGCTTCGCCATCGTTGACCCAAAGCATCGCCGGGTTCTGTGCCTCGTCACGCTGCATGGCCTGGACCGCCGGCGTCATGAAGCTGAAGCCCGAGCGACGCGGGTCGGGGGTGGCTGGGGGTTCGGCCGCCGGGCCGGCCGCGACGGCGGCCAGCGCATGCGCCAGCGCCAGCAGCGTGAAC
>CANJKD010000307.1 GCA_947474415.1 Burkholderiales bacterium
GTCGCGCGCGGTGACGATGAAATCCTGCAGCGTGTCGCCTTGCAGGTAATTCATCACCATGTAGACGGTTTCGTTCTCGCGGAAGAAGTTCAGCACCGAGACGACGCTCGGGTGGCTGATTTGCGCGAGCGAACGGCCCTCTTCGAAGAAGCTCTTCAGGCCCAGCCGGTACAGGGGCTGCTTCTCAGGCTTGACGCGCGGCGTGAGTTCACCCGGCGAACGCTCGGCCAGCGATGACGGCAGGTATTCCTTGAGTGCGACAAGATGCCGTTCGGTGTCTTCGCAGAGGTAGACGACCCCGAAGCCACCGGCCGCCAGTTTCTTGATGACCTGATAGCCACCCACCACGGTGCCGGACGGCAGAGGGGCAGGTTTGGGCTTTGACATAATCGCTTTTTCTCAGGGCACAAGCTCATGGCAGTTTACAGCATGACCGGCTACGCCAGCGCCACTGCCGGCGCGGCTTCCAGCCATGAAACCGCGGCGTCTGCCGACAATTTGGCAACCCGCGCGGCAGCGCACGCGGGTGCCGGCATCAGCATCGAATTGCGCTCCGTCAACGGGCGCTTCCTGGACCTCGGCTTTCGTCTGCCGGATGAATTCCGTGCACTGGAGCCGGCCCTGCGCGACCTGCTTGGCGCGGCGTTCAAGCGCGGCAAAATCGAACTGCGGCTGAACGCCCGCAACGAGGCTGAATCGCACTGGCCACACCCGCAGACCGAACAGTTGAATCGGCTCACGCACCTGGAAAGCTTGGTGCAGGGCTGGCTGCCGAAGGCGCAAAGTCTGTCGGTTCACGAGGTGCTGCAGTGGTGCAAGAGCGGCACGCCCGCCGAGAAGCTCGACGAGGTCGCGCTCGACGCCACCCGCCAATGCATCAGCGGCCTGCGCGAGGCGCGCGCCCGCGAAGGCGCGCGCCTCGCCGCCGTGTTGATGGAACGGGTGGCGCGCCTGCGCGAACTCGCAGCGCAGGCGGAACCGCTGGTGCCGGCCGTGGTGCAACGCCAGCAAAAGCGCTTTCTGGAGCGCTGGCAAGAGGCGCTCGAAGCCACGGGCGCGGCCCAGACTGTCTCCCAGGAAACGCTGCAGGAACGCGCGCTGAACGAAGCGGCGGCTTATGCCATCCGCATCGACGTGGCCGAGGAACTGGCGCGCCTGCGCTCGCACCTGGAAGAGATCGCGCGGTTGCTGAGGGCCGGCGGCGAACTCGGCAAGCGGCTTGACTTCCTGATCCAGGAACTGCTGCGCGAGGCGAACACCCTGGCCTCGAAGGCTTCGGCACTGGAACTCACCAACATCTCGGTCGAGATGAAAGTGGCGATCGAGCAGATGCGCGAGCAGGTGCAGAACATCGAATGACGCGGCAGCAGAACGCGCATGGAATACCCCGGTAACCTCTTCGTCGTCGCGGCGCCAAGCGGCGCGGGCAAGTCGAGCCTGGTGAGCGCGCTGTTGCAGGTCGATTCGCACCTGGTGGTCGCCGTCTCGCATACCACGCGCGCACCGCGGGGCCAGGAACAGCACGGCCGTGAATACCACTTCACCACTGAGACGGCGTTCCGCTCGATGATCGAGCGCGGCGAATTCCTCGAATGGGCCGAGGTGCATGGCAACCTCTACGGCACCTCGCGCGGCGCCATCGAAGAGCGCATCACCGGTGGGCAAGACGTGGTGCTCGAAATCGACTGGCAGGGTGCGCTGCAGATCAAGAGGTTGTTCCCGAATGCGGTGCTGGTATTCATCTTGCCGCCGAGTTGGGAAGAACTGCTGCAGCGATTGCAGCGGCGCGGCGAAGACCCGCCCGAGGTGATCGCTCAACGCATGGTCAATGCACGCGTCGAGGTCTCGCAGGCCCGGCACTTCGACTTCGTTATAATCAACGCCTCGTTCGAGACGGCGCTCTTCGACCTGAAAGCGATCGTCCATTCGCAACGGCTCAAGTACAGGGCGCTGCAACGAAGCAGGCCACTTGTCTTTGGTGCCCTGTCGTTGGATTGAACCCCACCGTCTCGAATCGTCTGCGCGACCAAGCGCTCGTACCGCCCTACCTCTGGAGCACTGCACATGGCCCGCATTACCGTCGAAGACTGCCTCGTCAAGATTCCGAACCGCTTCCAGCTCGTGCTGGCCGCCACCTACCGCGCGCGCATGCTCAGCCAGGGCCACGCGCCGAAGATCGAGACCAAGAACAAGCCCGGCGTGACCGCGCTGCGCGAAATCGCTGCCGGTGAAGTCGGCATCGAAATGCTGCGCAAGGTGCCGGTCTGACCTCGATCTGATGCGGCTTTGACACGCTTGTGAATCCAGGGCACTTCCGGCATCGTCGTGTGCCCTGCGCCCGCAGGAAACCCTGCGCGGCAACCTGGTCCGATCCGCGTTAGATTCGCGCGATGGGCACACCTTCCCCCAACGCAGTTCGAGAACCGCCACCACTGGCTGGCAAGCGCGCGGCGGTGTCGGCCACGCCAGCCGCCGCAGACGCTGCTGCGGCGTCCTTCGCCACCCTGACCCATAAGCTCGACTACCTCGACGCCGCCGACATCCGGCGCGTGCGCGAGGCTTATCGTTTCGCCGACGAAGCCCACCTCGGCCAGTTTCGTGCCAGCGGCGAGCCCTACATCACGCACCCGATCGCGGTGGCCGGCCTGTGCGCCGAATGGAAGCTCGACGCGCAGGCCATCATGGCCGCACTGATGCACGACGCGATGGAAGACTGCGGCGTCACCAAGGCCGAGTTGATCGAGCGCTTCGGCGCGCCCGTGGCCGACCTCGTCGACGGCTTGACAAAGCTCGACAAGCTGCAGTTCTCGACCCGCGAAGAATCACAGGCCGAGTCGTTCCGCAAGATGCTGCTGGCGATGGCGCGCGATGTGCGAGTCATCCTGATCAAACTCGCCGACCGCCTGCACAACATGCGCACGATGGCGGCCATGGCCGTCGACAAGCGCGCCCGCATCGCCAGCGAAACGCTAGACATCTATGCGCCGATCGCGCACCGCCTGGGCTTGAACCAGACCTACCGCGAGTTGCAGGAGCTGTCGTTCCAGCACTCGCGGCCGTGGCGCCAGGCGGCGCTCTTCAAGGCCGTGCAGAAGGCGCGCGGCTATCGCCGCGACATCGTCGAGCGCATCCAGCGCGATGTAGAGAAGGCCTTTGTTCAGGCCAAGGTGCAGGTGCAGGTGCACGGCCGCGAAAAAACGTTGTTCTCCATCTACAAGAAGATGCGCGAGAAGCACCTGACCTTCGCGCAGGTCAACGACATCTTCGGCTTTCGCATCGTCGTGGCCACACTGCCCGAGTGCTACATGGCGATGGGCGTTCTGCACCAGCTGTTCAAGCCCCTTCCCGGCCGTTTCAAGGACTACATCGCGATCCCGAAGGCCAACGGCTACCAGTCACTGCACACCACGCTGGTAAGCCCGCTTGGCACCGCGATCGAGTTCCAGATCCGCACCGACCAGATGAACGCAGTGGCCGAAAAAGGCATCGCCGCGCACTGGCTCTACAAGACTGGCGGCGCACAGGTTCAGGAAGCGCAACGGCTGGGCGCGCTGTGGCTGCAGTCATTGATCGACATCCAGGACGAAACAAACGACGCGAACGAGTTCCTGGAGCACGTCAAGATCGACCTGTTCCCCGACGCGGTGTACGTGTTCACGCCGAAATCGAAAATCCTAGCATTGCCGCGCGGCGCCACACCCGTCGACTTCGCCTACGCGATCCACACCGATGTGGGCGACCACTGCGTCGCCGCCAAGGTGAACGGCGAGCCGGTCGCGCTGCGCACCGAACTGCGCAGCGGTGATGTGGTCGAGGTCAGCAGCGCACCTGGCGCGCGGCCGAACCCAGCATGGCTGAACTTCGTGCGCACTGGCCGGGCGCGTTCGCGGATCCGCCATTACCTGAAGAATATGGAGCAGGAAGAGTCGGAAGACCTGGGCGAAAAAATGCTCGCGCAGGCCTTGCGTGCCGAAGGTCTGCAACTGCCGGGCGACGAAGGCGCCGACGCCACGCTGTGGCAACAACTGAAGCGCTGGAGCGGCAACAAGACCCGCGCCGACCTGTTCACCGACATCGGCCTGGGCCGCAAGATCGCCACCATCGTCGCGAAGCGCCTCGCGCGCCTGATGGCCGAGCACGGCACCAAGCCCGATGCGCTGACGCTGACGATGGGCCGCTACGGCGCCGACGACGCAGCGCCATCGCAAGGCACGGTGCTGATCGACGGCACCGAAGGCGCTTCGGTGCAACTCGCCACCTGCTGCCGGCCGATTCCCGGCGATGGGGTGGTCGGCTACCTCGGCCGCGGTGAGGGCCTGATGGTGCACACGGTGGAGTGCAGCGTGGGCAGGCGACTGTTCGAGCGCGACAGCGAACACTGGATGGGCGTGGATTGGGCCGA
>CANJKD010000308.1 GCA_947474415.1 Burkholderiales bacterium
CCGCGTCCTGTTTGGCAAGTACAGCGGCCAGACCGTCAAGGTCGATGGCGACGAGCTGTTGGTCATGAAGGAAGACGACCTGTTCGCGGTTGTCGAGAAGTAAGCACTTCTCCCCACGAACTGAACCTCTCAAGATTTCGGAGAAAAAGACATGGCAGCTAAAGACGTAATTTTCGGCGGTGAAGCCCGCGCCCGCATGGTCGAGGGTGTAAACATCCTGGCCAACGCCGTCAAGGTGACCCTGGGCCCCAAGGGCCGCAACGTGGTCCTCGAGCGTTCGTTCGGCGGCCCGACCGTGACCAAGGACGGCGTGTCCGTGGCCAAGGAAATCGAGCTGAAGGACAAGCTTCAGAACATGGGCGCGCAGATGGTCAAGGAAGTCGCTTCCAAGACCTCCGACATCGCCGGTGACGGAACCACCACGGCCACCGTGCTGGCACAAGCCATCGTTCGCGAAGGCATGAAGTACGTGGCCGCGGGCATGAACCCGATGGACTTGAAGCGCGGCATCGACAAGGCCGTCACGGCGCTGGTCGAGCAGTTGAAGAAGCAGTCCAAGGCGACCACCACGTCGAAGGAAATTGCCCAGGTCGGCACGATCTCGGCGAACAGCGACGAAGAAGTCGGCCGCATCATCGCCGAGGCGATGGACAAGGTCGGCAAGGAAGGCGTCATCACGGTCGAAGACGGCAAGAGCCTGAACAGCGAACTCGAAGTCGTTGAAGGCATGCAGTTCGACCGCGGCTACCTGTCGCCCTACTTCATCAACAACCCGGAAAAGCAGACTGCTGTTCTGGACAACCCGTTCGTGCTGCTGTTCGACAAGAAGATCAGCAACATCCGCGACCTGCTGCCAACGCTGGAGCAGGTGGCCAAGTCGGGCCGTCCGCTGCTGATCGTGGCTGAAGAAGTCGAAGGCGAAGCACTGGCCACCTTGGTCGTGAACACGATCCGCGGCATCCTGAAGGTCGTGGCCGTCAAGGCGCCCGGCTTCGGCGATCGCCGCAAGGCCATGCTCGAAGACATCGCCATCCTGACCGGCGGCAAGGTCATCGCCGAAGAAGTCGGCCTGACGCTCGAGAAGGTCACGCTGGCCGATCTGGGCCAGGCGAAGCGCGTTGAAGTGGGCAAGGAAAACACCACCATCATCGACGGCTCGGGCGCCGCTGGCGACATCGAAGCCCGCGTCAAGCAAGTGCGCGTGCAGATCGAAGAATCCACCAGCGACTATGACCGCGAGAAGTTGCAAGAGCGCGTGGCCAAGTTGGCCGGCGGCGTGGCACTGATCAAGGTCGGCGCTGCCACCGAAGTGGAAATGAAGGAAAAGAAGGCCCGCGTGGAAGATGCGCTGCACGCAACCCGTGCCGCCGTTGAAGAAGGCATCGTGGCCGGTGGTGGCGTGGCGCTGCTGCGCGCCAAGCAGGCTGCGGGCACGATCAAGGGCGACAACGCTGACCAGGACGCCGGCATCAAGCTGGTCTTGAAGGCCATCGAATCGCCGCTGCGCGAGATCGTCTACAACGCCGGCGGCGAAGCCAGCGTGGTGGTGGCTGCGGTGTTGGCCGGTACGGGCAACTACGGCTTCAATGCCGCCAACGACACCTATGGCGACATGATCGAAATGGGCATCCTGGACCCGACCAAGGTGACGCGCACTGCACTGCAGAACGCCGCCTCGGTCGCCTCGCTGATGTTGACCACCGAAGCCATGATCGCCGAAGCGCCGAAGGATGAAGCCGGCGGCGCTGGCGGCATGGGCGGCGGGATGGGCGGCATGGGTGGCATGGGCGGTATGGACATGTGATGCCGTTCGGGCAGCTTGCTGCCCGAACCGCCCGTTGCGTTTGAATTTCAACCGGCGACGGTTGGCATCTGACGAACCCGGGCTTTTTAAAAGGGGTCACTTCGGTGACCCCTTTTTCGTACCGGCGAAGCAGGTCACGCGTGGCCACACGTTGCCTTGGCGCGGCGACGGCCGCGCGAGATAATTTGCATGTTTTCCCTGCCGGAGGTTCGCAATGCCGATTGCCCCGTTGCTGCAAAGCTTCGTCGATGACGAACTGGCGGGTGCTCGCAGTGTCATTGAGCGCACGCTGGCCGGCACGCTGCAATTGCTGCGGGATTCGAAAGACGGCTCGCTGAGCCCTGGCGAACGCAGTCTCCTCTTCGCTCTGGTCGAAGCACTTGAGATCCACCGCCAGGAATATCAGGGCGCTTTCACGGACGCTTTGGGTGCGCAGGTGTTCGAACTGCTGGCAGAACAAGACGGCGTCAGCGAGCCGGGCCTGCTGGCGATGGCGGGCGGGCTCGAACTCATGGACGAATCGCGTGTCGAGATCGACATCGAGATCTCGCGCGCCAGGCAGCGCATCGACACCACCGCCGAGTGGGAACTGCGTGAATTGCAGATGTTCACGTCCACGCTGGTCGGGCAGACCCATGTGAGCGCCGAGTCGAACCCGTTTCAGCCGTTGGTGTACGCCACGGCGCTCTGGCAGGCAGCCTGCGCGGTGACGCCGGTTCAGGATGAGCGGACCACCTTGCTGCGAGTGTCGGCCGACGTGATTGCAGACATTCTGAAGACCTGCTGGGCGGCGGCATGCACCCGGCTTGAAACCCAGGGCGTCGAACCGGGCGTCTATCGCACCGTGCGGCTGGCGCCGGGTGCCACGCCCCAGCGCGGGCCGTCGCCGCTAGACGCCAGCCAGCCCGGCGCAATGGCGTCCATGTTGTCGCGCATGCCGAGCGGGGTGGGCGAGTTGCGTCTTGGTGTGGGCAACACGTCAGCACCAGCCGAAGGCACTGCACGCGCAGGCGACGCCAGCCCCGATTTCCAGCAGGCGCTCGCGCGGCTCGACGAACTCTTGCGGCACTTGCCAACGCCGACGCTGGCCGCAGTGCCCAGCGATTCGCAGGCTCCCGGTGCGCGCCTGAGATCGCATCGGGCGGCACTCGTTGCGAGCACGGGTAACCCGGTTGATCGCCAGATCATCGAGTTGTTGTCGCGCGTGTTCGACGCCGTGCTTGGCGACCCGTTGATGCCGTCGCCATTCCTTGCCGTTCTGGCGCGCTTGCAGTCGTCAGCCTTGCGTGTGGCTTTGAACGACAGTGCCATGCTCGAATCGAAGCAGCATGTGGTGTGGCAGGTGCTCGACCGCATCGGCGAGGCCGCCTGCACCCACCCGCAGCCAGGCGACCCACGCAGTGCGGCAGCGCTGGCCTTCTGCCAAAACCTGGCCAACGAGCTTGCCGGTATTACCACGCCAGACGCAGCCCTTTACCGGCGCGTCCTGAGCCGTATCGACGCCTTCTTCGCCGAGGCACTCCGGTCTGAAGTGAAGGCCGCCGCACCGGCTGTGGCGGCACTGGAACTGGCAGAGCGCCGCGAACTGCTGGAACGCAAGCTCTCACAGCGGCTCATCGACCAGATGGTGCCTGTGCGCACCAGCCCCGGTGTCCGGCGATTCGTCACCGCGACCTGGGCCAAAGTGCTGGCCGAATCGATGCTGCGCTTCGGTGAACAAGACGAAACCACACGCGGCTGCGTGAAGCTTGTCGACGAGTTGCTGTGGAGCGTGCAGCTGCCCGATCACCCGCGCAGCCGCCAACGCCTGCTGGCCCTGCTGCCGAACCTGTTGGAACGGCTGCGGGGCGGAATGGCGCTGATCGGGCTGCCGGGAGGCGACCAGCAGCGCATCCTCGATGAGTTGATGGCGATTCACACCGAAGCCCTGCGGTCGGGCGGACGCGGCGGCGCGGTCAGCTTGTCACCCGAGCAGATCGTGCAGCGCTTGCGCGAGGAAGACCTCGCGCCGCCCTCGCCGATGTCGATGCCGACGCCGACGCCGACGCCGACGCCGTTCCGAGACTCGGTGATCGATCTCGGGTCCATGGAGACCGTTCCCGCAGACATGATGCTCACCGTGCCCGGCAAAAGTGCGGACGACATGGCCCGGCACGTCGACCGATTGCAGCCATCTCATCGCTTGCGCGTGTTCCTGGTGGGCCGCTGGACCCGGGTGCAGTTGCTGTGGCGCAGCCAGCAGTCGCTGTACTACCTGTTCGCGGGCGAGACGCCAGGCCGCACTTATTCGGTCGCCCGGCATGCGCTTGACCGCCTGGCCACCGAAGGGCTGATGCAGATGCCTGAGGCTCGCACCCTGGTTGAGCGCGCCCTCGATTCGGTGATGCGTGACCTCGTGCGGCCAGTCTGATCCGCACCACCCGCCACCTGCGTCAAGGGGGTGCGATCAACGGCCGCACCAGCTGCTTTTCGATCTCCGCCGCAATGAACTTCGGCCTCTCATGCACAACCCAGTGCGTGGCCCCAGGCACCCGCACCAGGCGCATGTCCGGCACGAAGGCCTCCAGCCCCTCCAGCAGGCCG
>CANJKD010000309.1 GCA_947474415.1 Burkholderiales bacterium
CCGGTGCGACCCTGGCGGATGTCGGCCGGCACCACGCTGGCGTAGGCGTCGTCGGGCAGCGGGCCCTGGTGCAATGAGCGAAGAATGCCCTCGCCGCGATGCTGCCACACATGGCGGAAGTAGTCGCGCCAGCCGAGCTCGAAGACAAACTTGTGCTGCACGTCGAGTGCCTGCCGGGCGGACACGCCGGCGAGCACTTCGCCGAGCGTGACGAAGCCGTGCGTGATGTAAGGCGACAGGCTGCTGACGGCGCCGTCAAGCGCGTTGCGCGTGCGCGCGTAGGCGGCGGGCCGCACGGCAGCGATGCGGGCCTGGGCTGCGGCGAGCGTGGGCGCGAAGAGCTCATTCATGCTTTTCGCTCCCAGCGTCGATCCCCACTTCGCCCCGGCGGATCGCTGCGGCGCGGTCGTTCACCGCCTGCTTTTGCAGGTCGGTCAGGCGTGCCAGGTTCTTCACTTGCAGCGCCATGCGCGGGTTCTTCGCCAGAGTGGTTTCGTGTCGCATCAGGAAGTCCCAGTAGAGGGTGGTGAACGGGCAGGCGCTGTCGCCGCTGCGCTGGGCGGGGTCGTAGCGGCAGCCTTTGCAGTGCGGGCTCATGCGCTGGACGTATTTGCCGGTGGCGATGTAGGGCTTGCTGCCCATCACGGCGCAGTCGGCGTTCTGGCTCATGCCCAGGGTGTTGGGCAACTCGACCCATTCCACGGCATCAACGTACACCGCGAGGTACCAGGCGTGAACCTGCTTGGGGCTAACGCCCAACATCAACGCGTACAGGCCGGTGACCATCAAGCGCTGGATGTGATTGGCGTAGCCGTGGGTGAGCGTCTGCGCCAGCGCGTCGCGCAGGCAGGCCATGTCGGTGGCGCCGGTCCAGTACCAGGCCGGCAGCTCCGCCTGGGCGCCGAGTGCGTTGCGCTCCAGATACTCCGGCATCTGGGTCCAGTAGATGCCGCGCACGTATTCGCGCCAGCCAAGGATCTGGCGGATGAAACCCTCGACGCTGGCCAGCGGCGCATGCCCGTCGCGGTGCGCGGCCTCAGCCGCAGCCACCACCTCGCGCGGGTTCAGCAGCTTCAGGTTCAGCGCCGCCGACACGTTGCCCGGCGCGTCGAGCCGGGTGTAGTGCAGTGGGCGGCCGGCGGCTTGCAGGTCGAGCGCGAAGTGGCGCATCGCCGCCAGGAACATCGCGCTGCGCACCTTGCTCGACCACACATGGGTCGACTCTTCGGCCACCTCGGCCATCCACACCGCGTCGCGGTCCCCATCGTAGTCATCGAACGCTGAGGCTCTTTGATCGAGTTGGTCGCCCAGCACGATGATCAGATCGCGCAGTTCAGCCATGCGCAGCCCCTTTACACCGGCACGCTTCGGAGCAGTATTTGACGTCGGCCCAGTTCTTTGCCCAGCGACGGCGCCAACTCATGGCCAGCCCGCAAGCCACGCACGGCTTGCTCGGCAGCGCGGCCTTGTTGCCGCGAAAGCCTTCGCTGCGCGGTGTCACCGCGAAGCCTCGGGGCCGACACGCGGGTTCACGCCTTCTTGGCCCAGGCACTGCACCAACCGGCGCCGGCAACCTGCTTGCCGGCGAACAGCGGGCAGCCCCCCGCCTTGACGGCGGCCTTGCCCTGGTACAGGGCGCAGCCTGCGCAGTTTTGGCCGGCGGCGAACTTCGGGTACTTCTTGGCATCGGCGCGCGTGGCGTCGGCGACGTAGCCGAGCGCGGCAGCCTGGGCGTCTTTTTCGTCGACGAGGGCCTGGGCCTGGGCGACGCTGGCAAGCGCCGCTCCGGTGGCGGCCAGTGTCATCAGAAATACACGGCGTGGCAGAGGCAGGTTCATTCGGAACTCCTTGGGTGGGTGTTGAGGCGATTGGAAAGATCGATCACGCGGCGAGGCGTCGCGCGGAACTGTGGTTTGTTTCGTGAGCTGATTCATGGCGCGCGAATGCGGTGGGCACAGCCGCCAAAGCGGAGGCGCGCGGCAGCAACGCCGCAGCCAGTGATTGAGCAGACAGCCAGGCCCCTTCGACGCCCACGCCGCCAAGAAAATCTCCGCAGACGCCGAGGCTTTGTGCCGCGTCCCACCAGCACGATTCGGTGGGCCCGACCCGATGAGCATGAGGCAGCGCGAAACGCCAACGGTGAACCGTGCAGTGGTGCCAGTCGACAGCTCGGCCCAGAGTTTCGGCCATCGCGGCCTGCAACTGCTGCCGGACCCACTCCGGCGGTTGTTCGAGGTGCCGGCGGCTCCAGCCTGCTCGGGCATGGGCGACCCAATGCGCCTGGCCTGGAACCCGCTCCCGGCCCGGTCGCGCATCATTGCGCAGCACCCAGTCCAGCGGGCCTGTGGGTGGCCGGGCCAGGTCCCAGCCCAGCGAACATTCCGGGTTTTCTGCGGGGGCACGTGCCACCCCCATCAATGTCCAGCACGGCTGCATCGGCGCGACGGTGGCATGCCGTGCCCAGTCGCTTCGGTGCTGGTAGAGCAAAGGCGCAGCCTGCGCAGGTGGCAGCGCCAACACGACGGCGTCGAACGCGGCGCTGGGGCGCGCGCCAATGGCTTGCAACTGCCAGCCGAGCGTGCTCCTGTGCAGGCTGTCGACCGCGAATGACCAGTTGGTGGCCGACCCTTCCAGCAGGTGGTGGCAAAGCGCGGGCATGTCCGGCACGGACACGTACAGCCGGCCGCCGCCGATCGGCAAACTGCCGGCTTGCAACGTCGGCGCCCACTCGACCAACCAACCGGCTTGTCGCGCCTGGTCGATGAAATTCTGGAAGAGCGCAGAGCGGGCCGTGATGCCGACGGCACCGTGGTCGACCCGCGTCGTGAAGGCTTGCCCTTGAGGATCGAGCCATTCGAAACGGCGGGTGGCGAGGCGCCCGCCGGGACCGAGGGACTTGTCGAACACGTTGACCGAATGCCCGGCCAGCGTCAGCGCACGGGCGCAAGCGGCTCCAGCGATACCGGCACCGATGACCGCGATGTTTTGGGAACAACTCGTTGACATGCTTTCGAATATACATTGTTCTGAGTCATCATGAGTTCATATGGAGATTAAACACGGATATGACACATATAATCGGCGTCAAACAAGCTTCAAAAAAGAGACAGTATGAAGAACAGCAAACCATCGGCGGCGCTGATCCCGCAACCGCCTGGCACCGGGGACCCCTCGTTTCATCGCAGCGGCGCCGTGGCGCGCATGCTGCGCATGCCGGTGGCAACGCTGCGCGTCTGGGAGCGCCGCTACGGATTGACGCAGCCCAAGCTGTCGCCGAGCGGTCAGCGCCTTTACTCCGCCGCAGACGTGCGGCGCTTGGCTTTGGTCAAGCAACTGACGGACCTCGGCCACGCCATCGGGAGCCTGGCGCCGCTGGACATGCCGCAACTGCAGCGCGTCGCCGCCGACCACGCCAGCGCACGGGCAACCACACAGATGGGCGAACGCTCTGATGCCGCCCCCGTACCGCCAGTTCGAGCCTGGCGGCTTGCCTTGATAGGCACGGCGTTGGGTACCCGGTTGCAGAGGCCTGCACTGTTGCGCCGGCTCAGCCGACCCGTGCGGCTGCTGGGGCCGTTCGGCGACACCGCGCGGGCGGCCGCCGCGTTGCAGGGCTCGGACGTTGACGCCTTGCTGTTCCACGAACCGCAACTGCACGAGGGCTGGTTGGCGTCCATGGAGGCTGACGCCCCGGCCTTTGCGGGGGTGCCGAAAGCCGTGCTCTACGGCTTCGCGGCCGACCCCGTGTGCGAAGCATTGGCCACGGCCGGAATGGCGCTGCTGCGCGAGCCGCAGCCCGACGCGGTGGTGGCGCAGTGGCTGCACAGCCTGTCGATGTCGGCCAAGCCGCCGCAACCCGCATCGGGCAAGCCCGCGCCCACCACCGAGCCGGTGCCGCCGCGCCGCTGGGACGATGCGGCGCTGGCCGACTTCGCGGGCCGTTCGTCGACGATCTCCTGCGAGTGCCCACGCCACCTGTCCGAACTGCTGCTGCAGCTGTCGCACTTCGAGGCCTACAGCGCCGAGTGCGAGCACCGCAGCGCGGCCGATGCCGAACTGCACGCCTACTTGCGGCAAGTCGCGGCCGCCTCGCGTACCCGTTTCGAGGCTGCTCTCGAGCACGTGGCCTTGCACGAAGGCCTGATGCTGCCTTCGTCGCCGGCGCCCAGCGAGGGGGCTTTGGTGCCGAATGCGCGGCGCGCCAAGGCTGCGGGCGCCGCGAAGCCGCGCCGTCAGCCCTGAATAGAGCGGGCGCAGACGCAAGGGTCAGCGTTGCCAACTGGTTTGCGAGCGCACGCGCTTTGGCCAGCCATACTTGCCACTGCCGCACTGGCCGCCTGTGGTGGGTTTCTGACAACGCGTCAATGCCAACGCCGGTGGC
>CANJKD010000310.1 GCA_947474415.1 Burkholderiales bacterium
CCAGCTCACTTACCACGTCAGCAAGAAAGAGAACGTCATCAAGTTCGTCACCGGCCGCGACGGCCCGGCGAACCACAACCGGCTGTGCGTGAAGGGCCGCTACGGCTTCGACTACGCACACCACCCGCACCGGCTCACCGTGCCGCTGATCCGGCGCGCCGGCGTGCCCAAGCACGGCGACTTCACGATGGACCCGGATCAGGTCATGAACGTGTTCCGCGAAGCCAGCTGGGAAGAGGCACTGGAACTCGCCGGCGGCAAGCTGGCGCAGATCCGCGACACGTTTGGGGGCAAGTCGCTCGCCGGCTTCGGCTCGGCCAAGGGCAGCAACGAAGAGGCCTACCTGTTCCAGAAGCTGGTGCGCACCGGCTTCGGCAGCAACAACGTCGACCACTGCACGCGGCTGTGCCATGCCTCGTCGGTGGTGGCCTTGCTCGAAGGCGTCGGCTCGGGCGCGGTCTCGAACCCGGTGATGGACGTGACCAAGGCCGAGGTGGTGCTGATCATCGGTGCGAACCCAACCGTGAACCATCCGGTCGCTGCCACCTGGATCAAGAACGCCGTCAAGCGCGGCACCCAGCTCATCATCTGCGACCCACGGCGTTCCGACCTGGCCCGAATCGCCACCCACTTCGTGCAGTTCAAGCCCGACACCGACGTGGCCTTGCTGAACGCGATGATGAACGTGATCGTCGTCGAAGGCCTGGTCGATGAAGCCTGCATCGCCAGCCGCACCATCGGCTACGACGAACTGCGCCAGAACGTGGAAGGCTATTCGCCCGAGGCGATGGCGCCGATCTGCGGCATCGATGCCGGCACGATCCGCGCCGTGGCGCGGCTGTATGCCACGTCAAAGGCCTCGATGATCCTGTGGGGCATGGGCGTGTCGCAACACGTGCACGGCACCGACAACGCGCGCTGCCTGATCGCGCTGGCGCTGATGACCGGCCAGATCGGCCGGCCCGGCACCGGGCTGCACCCGCTGCGTGGCCAGAACAATGTGCAAGGCGCGTCCGATGCGGGCCTGATCCCGATGATGTTCCCCGACTACCAGCATGTCTCGCATCCGGCGGTGCGGGCGAGCTTCGAGCAGGCCTGGAAGCTGCCCGCAGGCACGCTCGATGCCGAGCCCGGCCTGACGGTGGTCGAGATCATGCATGCCATCACGGCCGGCGGCATTCGCGGCTTGTACGTGATGGGCGAGAACCCGGCCATGTCGGACCCGGACGCGAACCACGCGCGCGAAGCGCTGGCAGCGCTCGAGCACCTGGTCGTGCAAGACATCTTCCTGACCGAGACCGCCTACCTGGCCGACGTGGTGCTGCCGGCCAGCGCCTTCCCCGAGAAGACCGGCAGCTTCACCAACACCGACCGGCTCGTGCAGATGGGCCGCCAGGCGATCAACCCGCCGGGCGACGCGCGGCAAGACCTGTGGATCATCCAGCAAATCGCGCAACGCCTCGGCCTCGACTGGCAGTACGGCCATGTGTCGGAGGTGTTCGATGAAATGCGCCACACGATGCCCAGCATCGGCGGCATCACCTGGGAACGGCTGGAGCGCGAGCACGCCGTCAACTACCCGTGCCGCGCCGAAGGCGACCCCGGCGAACCGGTCGTCTTCACCGAAGTTTTCCCGCGCGAAGGTGGCCGCGCGCGCTTCGTGCCGGCCGACATCATTCCGGCCGCCGAGCGGCCCGATGCCGAGTTTCCGATGGTGCTGATCACCGGCCGCCAGCTTGAGCACTGGCACACCGGCAGCATGACGCGGCGCGCCACGGCGCTCGACGCGATCGAGCCCGACCCAGTGGCCATGGTGCACCCGCTCGACCTCGCCGCGATGGGCGCACAACCGGGCGATGTGGTGACGCTCGAATCTCGCCGCGGCCAGGTCACGCTGTATGCGCGTGCCGACGACAGCTCGCCGCGCGGTGCGGTGTTCGTGCCGTTCTGCTACTACGAAGCGGCGATCAACCGGCTGACCCATGCGGCGCTCGACCCCTTCGCCAAGATCCCGGAGTTCAAGTACTGCGCGATCCGCGTCACGCTGGGCGGTGAAGCGCCTGCACAGGGCAGCTACGGCGGCGGTGCGGCCTTGCGCGACGTGCTGGAAGCGGCCCGGTCATAAGCCAATGCAAATGCGTTCCGCAAGAACGACTCACGATCAATTGTTGACCAACGAGCCTGAATTCCGAAAGAACCGCTGTACCTGCTGAAGGCGGCGAATTCATTCCTCGCCACTGGTGTGGCCAACCGCCAACCGTGGTGCAAAGGCAAGGCTGTGTTCGAAGGCGAGTTGGGCATCGTCATCGGCAAGGCCTGCGGCGCCGCTCCCGAGGCGCTGGCACTCGACCGTGTGTTCGGCTACACCTGCGCGAACGACGTGACCGCAGCCGAAATCCTGACCCGCGACGCGTCGTTCACCCAAGGGTCACGCGCCAAGGGCTTCGACACCTTCTGCCCGATGGGCCAAGCGGTCGCGACCGGCCTCGACCCGTCAACCCTCAGTGTCACCACCCTGCTGAACGCTGAGCGGCGGCAACACTTTCCCGTCAGCGACATGCGCTCTTCGGTCGCGCAACGGGTCAGCCTGATCTCATTCGACATGACGCTGTTCCACGGCGACGTGATCCTGTGCGGCACATCGGTCGGCGTCGAGCGGGTGTTGCCTGACAGCACGGTCGAGATCATTGGGATCGGCAGGCTCGGTAACCGATTCGGCTGACAGTTCAGTGACGGTTCGGCTGATGTTTCGGCACGCGCGCAACAAGATTCAAGCTCAGGAGTTCGACATGAAAATTGCAGTGATCGGCGCAGGCGCGATCGGCGGCTTGGTGGGCGCTAAGCTCGCGCTGGCAGGGGTTGACGTGACCTTCATCGTGCGCGGGGCGAACCTGGAGGCGATCCGTAGGAACGGCTTCACGCTGATCGCGGCAGACGGCGCACCGCAGGTGGTGCGCAACGTGAAAGCCACCAACGACTACGCTGCCTCGGGCCCGCAAGACATCGTCATCCTGGCGATGAAGGCGCACCAGGTCGAGGCCGTGGCGGCCGATGTGCACAAGCTGTTCGGCCCCGAGACCGTGGTGGTGACGATGCAGAACGGCATCCCCTTCTGGTACTTCCACCGGCACGGCGGGCGGTTCGAAGGCAACGCCGTCCACTGCGTCGACCCGAGCGGCATCGTTTCGGCCAACATCCCCGCCGAGCGCATCATCGGCTGCGTCGTCTATCCGGCGTCGGAACTGGTGGCGCCGGGGGTGGTGAAGCACATCGAGGGCGACCGCTTTCCAGTGGGCGAGCTCGATGGCTCCAGCAGCGAACGCGTGAACCGGGTGTCGGCCTGCCTGGTGAATGCAGGCTTCAAGGCGCCAGTGCAAGACAACATCCGCGCCGAGATCTGGCTCAAGTTGTGGGGCAACCTGACCTTCAACCCGATCAGCAGCCTGACGCACTCCACGCTCGTCGACATCTGCCAATACCCGCTCTCGCGCGAACTCGCCAGCTCGATGATGCGCGAGGCCCAGGCCGTGGCAAACAAGCTGGGCATCGAGTTTCGGGTGTCGCTGGAAAAGCGCATTGCCGGCGCCGAGAAGGTCGGCAAGCACAAGACCTCGATGCTGCAGGACGTGGAAGGCGGGCGCGCCCCGGAGATCGATGCGCTGGTCGGCTCGGTGGTCGAACTGGCCCGGCTCACCGACACGCCAACGCCGCACATCGACACGGTCTACGCGCTGGTCAAGCTGCTCGCGAGGACGATGGACGAGCAGCACGGCCAGGTCAGGTTGCGCGCGGTGGCCTGAGCCGCGCGCGCCGATGAAGAACGCCACCTTGCGCCGGCTGAAGGTATTTGAGGCAGTGGCGCACTTGCTGAGTTTTCCGCGCGCTGCGGAAGAACTGCACCTGACACAGCCGGCCGTGTCGACACCGGCCCGCCAGCTTGAACAGCATGCGGGGACTGCGCTGTTCGAGCAGCGCGGGCGACGGCTTCTTCCCGCACCTGCTGGTCGAGTTCGCGAGCCGCCATCGCAACGTGGTGCTGAACTTCGCTGTGCACAACCGCGCCGGGTCACCCACTGGTCGACGCGAAGAATATTGGTCTGGCCACACTGATGCGCGAACAGTTCGTGGTGCGAGAAAAGGGCTCGGACACCTGGCATTCGATGGTGGAAGCGTTCGGCGGGGATCTCGGCGACATCCGGATCGCGATGGAAATTCCCAGCACCGAAACTGTCAAGCAAGCGGTGGTCGCCGGCATGGGTGTGAGCCTTCTGTTGGCCCACACCGTCAGCCGGGAGTTGAAGGCGGGGAGCCTTCGCGTGCTCGATGTGCAGCGTTTTCCGCTGGCCCTGCACTGGTACGTCGTGCACCGCAGGAACAAGCG
>CANJKD010000311.1 GCA_947474415.1 Burkholderiales bacterium
AAGCTGCGCGAGTTCATCGAGCGCAACTACCTGCATGACGATGCCGGTTGCTGGTTCTTCCAGAACGGGCCGCAGCGGGTTTACATCGAACTCGAAGCGGCGCCCTGGGTGTGGCGGCTGGCCGGGGCTGCCGAGGGCGAGGCAGGTGTACCGGTGATCACCAGCCACACGGGGCTGGCGGCGCAGTTCGAGTCGGCATGGCTCGACGAGGCCGGCCGCCTGTTCATTGCCACCGACCTGGGGCTGGGCCTCGTGCACACGCTCGACATGGGGCTGGCGGCGGATGCCGTGGAGGCCGGGCAATGGCGGCCGTCCGATGTGCGGTTCGAGGTCTTGCTGCAGCGCTTCGGCTACACGCTCGCCCCGGCTGCAATCGGGTCCGAGGCTTAGCCGAACATCCGGCCGCTTCGCACCGCTTGCTCGAGGCAGCCTTACTTAGCCGCTGACGCGGTTGAGACAGCGGTTGCCGGTGCCTTGGGCTCGTCGAATTTGGCGCCGCCCTTGTTCACCATGTAGACCACGGCGCGGCCGACTTCGAAGTCGCTGTAGTCACCACCGCCTTGCGCGCCCATCTGGCCCTTGCCAGCCAGTGCCGAATGCAGCAGTGCCTCATAGCCGGTCTTGATGCGCGGGGCCCACGCTTCGGCGTCGCCGAACTTGGGCGAGCCCACCAGGCCGGCCGTGTGGCAAGCGGAGCATTGCGCGGCGAACACTTGTTCGCCGGTGCGCACCGAAGCAAGGTCGCTTGCGTCTCTGACGACGACCCTGCCGACCGGCTGGATGCGCAGCGCGATCGCCTCGGGCGTGAGGCCCGAACTGCCGGCGGCCGGCCGGCCACTGCCGGTAACGTACATCACGAGCAGCACGATCACGACGACCGGCACCACGAAGGAATACAGCACCGCGAGGATCAACTGTTTCGGCGTCTTGATCGGGCCTTCGTGCGGTCCGTCGGGGTCGTGCTGGGAGTGGTCGTCGCTCATGAGATCCTTAACTGCGAATGACTTGCGAATGTCGGTGTTGCGGGCGGCCCGTCCGACCCCGTGATCCAACCCGATGGTTGAACCCCAAGCTCGATTTCAAGGCGCGAATGGCGCCCGCGCAAGGCCCCGGAATTATAGGCTCGTGCCCAGGCAGGCAGCCTTGGCCCTCGGGCGGCGCTGGTAGAATGATCGACGCGGCGACCGTGGTGAAGTGGATATCATTGGGCCCTCCGAAGGCTTAGGCGCAGGTTCGATTCCTGCCGGTCGCACCAGCGCATGACCACCGAGTTGATTCACACGATTGAAGCCCCGCTCGTCGCAATTCCCCGCGCCGGTACTGATGAGCCAGCCCAGGATCCTTGGCGGCTGAGTTCGTGAACAGGCTTCATTTGCTCGCGGCTCTGGCCTGGCTTGGGACATCGCAAACTGCGGTTGCGGCTCCCGAAGCGACCGAGCACGAACTGCACACGGCGCAGTGCGTGGCTGCACTGGAAACGAACACCGAAGACCTCGCGGCGCAGGTCAAGGCCGGGCGAGCTGACCTGCAACCCGAACTGCTCAGTCGGCTGAAGTACGGGGCGGCGTTCATTGGCGATGCTTACCTGCAGGGCGAACGCGACGAAGCACACGCGCAGGCTTTGCTCAAGGCTGCGCTGGCGGCTCAGAATGCACTGTCTGCGGCGGAGCTGTTCGCGCGCCAGTCCGAGTGCGCCACGGAGGGCGGGCATCTGCTGGCGAAGGCCGATTTTCTGAGCCGTGCCCTGGTGTCGCATGTGGCTCAGCGGCGCATGAAGAAGCTGCTGGAAGGCTGAATCAGCAACAAGTCTGAGCCTGCAAATACAGGTTCGCCGTCGATGGCCGATAACCTGGTTATGCACCACATGTCAAACCCAGCGGCCCGGTCCGATCAAATGCTGATGGCCGGCTACATTCTTCAAGCGTTCGAGTACGGCGGCATGCCGATGCACGCGGCAGGCTATCGCGAGCTGGCCGCCTGGGCTGCCGACGAACTCGGCACCTTGGATTCCGGGGCGCTGCAAGACATCCGCTTCGGCGTGCCACGGGCCTTGCGTGAAATTGTCGAGAACCTGTTGTCCGAACGGCGTGAATCCGAGTGGCATGTGGGCCGGCTGGCGAGTCTCAGCGCCCAGTCGGCTTGCCAGGTGGTGCTGCAACGGTTTCGCGCTCAGCCGCCGGCGTAGCCGGGTTGCAGCTGCCGCTGCCGTTCACGACTGCGGTCGGCGCATGCGAAACAGTTGCGCCGGCCCGATCTCGAAGTAGTCGTCCGGCCTGCCGCCGCGCAACACCGGGCTTTCGGCCACGCGCGGTACCGAGATCACCCTTGACAGCCCCGGCGTGAGCCCGGCCAGCACGAACTCGCTCACTTCCGGCGGCACGGCTGCGCAACTGGTGCTCATGGCCTCTGCCAGCGGCCGGGTGACAAGGTTCCAGACGAACTCGCCGGTTTGCCGCACGTTGCGCATCGTGTCTTTCGCGCCGATGCTGCAGAAGCCGACGATGGGCGGCGTTTAGTTGAAGGCGTTGAAGAAGCTGTACGGCGCCAGGTTCAACCGGCCCTGCGCGTCGTGCGGCAGGCCGTGGCCAATGCGTGGTTCGTAGAAGTGAATGTTGTCTGGCATGCGGTCGTGGAATCAAAGCGGTCATGAGGGCCGAAGCCACTGTCAGCGGTGCACGGGCCGGGCGCATGGCAGACTCGCGCCATGCCCGCTTCCCCATTCCGCGTGCTGTCGCTCATCCCGCCGATGACGCAGCTGAACACGCCGTACCCGTCCACCGCCTACCTGACCGGCTTCCTGCGCTCGCGCGGTGTCGATGCGGTGCAGGAAGATCTGGCGCTGGCGCTGGTGCTGAAGCTCCTGTCGGCCGAAGGCCTGCTGCAGGTGCGCGAATGCATCGAGGCCTTGCCTGCGGCTGCGCGCACGCCAATCGTCCACGGCTTCATCGAGCAGTTCGACCGCTACCTCGCCACCATCACGCCGGCCATTGCCTTTCTGCAAGGGCGTGACCCGACCATCGGCCACCGCATTGCCGGGCGTGGCTTCCTGCCCGAAGGGCCGCGCTTCGAGTCGCTCGACGTCTACGTGGACGACGACGGCGGTGACCCGCTGGCCTGGGCCTTCGGTGCGCTCGGCATGCAAGACCGCGCGCGCCATATCGCCACGCTGTACCTGAACGACCTGGCCGATGTGCTGCGCGAGGCCGTCGACTCGCGCTTCGAGTTCGTGCGCTACGCCGAGTCGCTGGCGCAGAGCCAGCCCACCTTCGAGCCGCTCGCGCTCGCGCTGGCGGCGCCGATGAACCTTGTCGACCGTACGCTGGTCGCGCTGACGCTCGAAGCGGTGAAGCGACACCGGCCACAACTCGTGCTGGTGTCGGTGCCGTTCCCGGGTTCGGTATATGCGGCCTTTCGCATCGCCCAGGCCATCAAGGCCTTCGACCCGGCCATCGTCACCGGGCTGGGCGGTGGCTTCGTCAACACCGAGCTGCGTGAACTCACCGAGCCGCGCGTCTTCGACCACTTCGACTACGTGACGCTCGATGCCGGCGAGCGCCCCTTGCTGGCGCTGCTGGAACACCTGCAAGACAAGCGCTCGCAGCAGCGGCTGGTGCGCACCTTCGTGCGCGCTGGCGGCGGTGCAAACGCCATCACGAACGCCATCGCGAACGAGGGTGAAGCGAACCACCAGACCGTGCGATACATCAACTGGGTCGAGCCCGACGTGGCCTTCGCCGAGGTCGGCACGCCGACCTGGGACGGCCTGCCGCTGAACAGCTACCTGTCGCTGCTCGACATGCTGAACCCGATGCACCGGCTCTGGTCCGACGGGCGCTGGAACAAGCTCACGGTGGCTCACGGCTGCTACTGGAAGAAGTGCAGCTTCTGCGATGTCAGCCTCGACTACATCTCGCGCTATGAGGGCGCCTCGGCAGCGACGCTGGTCGATCGCATCGAGGCGGTCGTGAAGGAAACCGGCCAGACCGGCTTTCACTTCGTCGACGAAGCCGCCCCGCCGAAGGCACTGAAGACGCTGGCGGCCGAACTGCAGCGGCGCCAACTCTCGATCTCGTGGTGGGGCAACATCCGCTTCGAGAAATCGTTCAACGCCGAGCTCTGCCAGCAGCTTGCCGACAGCGGCTGCATCGCCATTTCGGGCGGCCTTGAAGTGGCGTCTGACCGGCTACTGACCCTGATGAAAAAGGGCGTGTCGGTGGAGCAGGTGGCGCGCGTGACCAAGGGCTTCTCGGACGCCGGCATCCTGGTGCATGCCTACCTGATGTACGGCTTCCCGACGCAGACCGTGCAGGACACGGTCGATGCGCTCGAATATGTGCGCCAGTTGTTCGCGGCCGGCTGCATCCAGTCG
>CANJKD010000312.1 GCA_947474415.1 Burkholderiales bacterium
CCTCGCCGCGCACCAGGCTCAGGTTCACGTCAGCACAGGCCACCACGGTGCCGCAGTGCGGGCAGACGTTGGTGTCGGCTTCGGGGCCAGTGGAAGCCACGCAGAGGCCGCAGCCGGGCCCGTGCAGCTTGGTGAGGCCGGCCACCTCCAGGATGGTTTCGGGTGCCTGGTGAATCATGCGGCTCTCCGTTCGTCTTGTTTCGTGGCTTGGCCGCTGTCCATGCGAAGGGTGCAGTAGTCGGTGTCCGAACACTGATGGGCCCTGCGCCCGTCCTCGGTGACGAGTTCGTCGAGGAAGCTGTCGGTGGCGCCGCAGCGCGCGCAGGCGTGGCGCTCGCCCGTGGTCCGGTCGATGAAGTTCTCGACGCGGAACGCCACATCGTCGAAGCTCAGCGGCACCGCATCGGTGTGCGGCGGCACAGCGTAGATCTTCTTCTCGCGGCCAGCGCCAAACAGGTACAGGCACTCGGCCTGGTGTAGCTTGGGCACGTCCCAGCGCGGGATCGGACTGGGGTCGATGACATAGTGGCCGGCGATGCGTGTCGGATAACGGTGCGAGATGGTGATCTCGGCGAAGTGCACCATGTCTTCGTAGAGCTTGACCCACAGCCGCGAGTAGTCGGCCTCACCGTGCATGGTCTTGCGTCGCTCCTCCGAGGGCTCGACGACGACGAGCGGGTCCGGGTAAGGAACTTGCAGCACGAGGATCTGGTCGGCCCGCAGCGGCACTTCGGGGATGCGGTGTCGCGTCTGGATCAGCGTGGCGTCGCGGGTGCGGCTCGTGGTCTGCGTGTCGGGGCAGGTGAGCGAGACGAACTGGCGCAGGTTGACAGCGTTAACCGACTCGTCAGCACCCTGGTCGATCACCTTGACGGTGTCACCCGCGCCGATCAGTGCCAGCGTCAATTGCAGTCCGCCGGTGCCGAAGCCGCGTGCGATGGGCATCTCGCGCGATGCGTAGGGCACCTGGTAGCCGGGGATGCACACAGCCTTGAGCATCGAACGCCGCAGTTCCTTCTTGGCACGGTTGTCGAGAAAACCGAAGGCGTAGCCAGCGCTTCTGCGGGGAGTGCTCATGCGGGTTCCCCCGCAAGCTTCGCCTGCCTGGCCTGGGTGGAACGCAGTCGGTCCATGTCAGACTGGAAAGTCACGTAGTGCGGCATCTTGTAGTGGGTGCAAAAGCCCATCGAATCGACGCCGTCGATGTGCAGCAGCACGAACTCGGGGTCTTCGCTGGGGTTGTCTGGGGTGCCGGCCATGCCCTTCTGAAGCGAGCGGTCCAGGATGGCCATCGAGATCGCCTTGACCTCGTTGTGCCCGAAACAGGCGCCGTAGCCGAGCGAGAACACCGGCTTGGCGCCGGGCTCCTCGGTGGGGGTGTACATGGCCACCACCTCGCATTCGGTGACCAGCACTTCGCCCGCCTCGACTGGCTCGCCGGTCACGGGGTGCGACAACATCAGCGGCACATAACCCACGCGCAGCTCGGCCACCGTCGGATGCACATCGCCATAGCCGCGCATGCTCGAGTACGCAATGGCCAGCATCGAGCCTGTCTCGGCGCGGCTCATCGTGGCCAGTGCGGCGCTGCGCGAGACCGGAAACACCAGCGGCTCGCGCGTGATGTCGAAGGCGCTGGCCGTGACTTCGGGTGGCGAGGGCAAAAGGCCCTCGGCGCGCAGCGCGTCCACCACTTTCGGAAAGCTGTCCGGCAGCTCGGGAGGGGGCAGGTCCCGTAGCCAGTCGCGCGCCAGGCTGCGAAACACCTCTCCACCCTCGACCAGTTGCTCGAAGCGAAACAGCCGCTGCAGGTAGTCGGGCGTCGGCCCCAACATCTGCCCGCCGGGGATCTCCTTGAAGGCCGACGAGATGCGGCGGATCAGTCGCATGCCGCCGCCGTCGTGCATGTCAGTCACGGCCAGCCGTGCCCGTGTCGAGCGGAAGGCGCGCAGAAAGAACGCTGCCTCCAGCGTGTCGCCGGCCGCCTGCTTGAGCGCCAGCGCCGCCAGGTCGGGGTCGTACAGCCCGCCCTCGCTGATGACTCGACCGGTCAGCAAGTGCAACTGGTCGCGGATGGTGTCAACCTGCACCGGCGTGCCGCCGCCCTGCGCACGCTGGAACTCCAGCAATCGCGCCGCTTCACGGATGGCAGTCTCACCGCCCTTGATGGCCACATAGCCCATGGTCAGGCCTCCTGCCGGGCCGCCCCAAGGCAGGCGCGCGCCCCCTCGGGGGGCAGCGAACGAACGTGAGCGTGGGGGCGCGTCATACGGTCTCCTTGACGGGGTCGATAGCGATGCGCGTGGTGCGCGGCAACGCCACGAGCGCGTGCGGCGCAGCCAGCACGAGATCCACCCCCAGCGGGAATGCGCTGACCCACGCGGCGCGCTGCGCGAGCCAACCGGGGTCGAGTCCGGTCACGGACACCAGGCGGGTGCCCGGAATTCCCGGGCCCTCCAGCCGCAGATCGAGGACTGAGTCTGTATGGGTGACAGCAGCGTCGCTCAAGGCGTCCACCGTCAACACCAGCGTGGCGCCGCGCTCCGGGGACTCCAGCGTGCCCAGCGACGGCTGCCATCCGGCATCCGGCGGCTGCCGACCATTGAGCAGGGCAAAACGCGCCTGATCGGCCGGCGCCGTCGGCGCCAACAACAGCCGACGGGTGTCGGCGCCGAGCAACCCCAAGGGGTCGGCCAGGCTCACCGATTCGTCAAGCACCGCGGACAGGAACATCAGCACCGCGTCGGTGCCGTTGTCCTGCGTCGGCACCAGGGTGCCAGGCCTCGCAAAGCCGTCCAGCACGGCACGGAAGGCCGTCTGCTGCGCCTGCGGCGTCCACCATTCACTGCGATTCATGCGTCGGCCTCTTCATCGGCGTCGGCTTCGGCGAGCAAAGAGAAGTCGACCCGTGTTCGCTGCAGGCCGGCCTGCCGTTGCGCCCGCAGGCGTTCGCGGGCGGTCGCACCACGCAGCGCGAGGGCCTCGACCACCTCCTCTCCAGGCCAGCGGTGCGCGAACACGGCGTCGAGCACTGCGAGCGCATGGGCCAGATCGGCATCGTCTGCCATCACCACCGCGCCGCCCTCGGCGCGATCGCCCCGGTGGTTGACCAGCGCGATGGCGGCACGCGCCATCGGCACCTCGCCAAGGAAGAAGGGCTGGTGCATCACGGCGTCCTGCCATTGCATCAGCGCGAGGCCGGACTCCGCCGGCTGCAGCGGCGTGATGGTCAAACCTTCGGCGAGTTGGGCGGCGGCGTGCAGCACCTGATCGCGGTCGGCCGCCGTCAGGCAGGCAACCAAATGCCGCCGTTCGATCTTCGGCGCCGCAACGGTTGAGGAAGTCATGGTGTCCTCACATCAGCCGCGCGCGCAGGCGGGCCGAGAACTGGTCGAGCAGGAAGACCACGATGAAGATCGCGATCAGGATCGTCGCCACGTGACCGTACTGGAACATGTCGAATCGGCCCTTCAGCTCCTGGCCGATGCCGCCGGCGCCTACCAGCCCGATGACCGTGGCCATGCGCACGTTGCGGTCCAGGATGTAGAGCGTGTAGGCGATGTACTGCGGCACCACTTGCGGCATCACGCCGTACCACAGCGTCTTGAGCTTGCCGGCGCCGATGGCCTCCAGCGCCTCTTGCGGCTTTTTGTCGGCGTTCTCGATGTCCTCGGCGTAGAACTTGCCGAGGAACCCCGCTGCATGCAGACCCAGCGCCAGCACGCCGGCGATCGGCCCGAAGCCATAGGCCAGGACGAGGAACAGCGCCACGATCAGTTCCGGCGCCGAACGCAGCAGGCTGATCGTGCCGCGCGCCAGCGTGTAGGTGGCCCGGTAGGGTGTGTAGTTGCGCGCCGCGAAGTAGGCCAGCGGCACCGAAAGCAACACCGACAGGATCGTGCCCCAGAGCGCGATCTCCAGTGTTTCGAGCATCTTCACCGTCACGGTCCAGAGGTAGCCCAGGGGCTTGACCAGGGTCTCGGTGCGTTCGACGGTCACGTCCATCTGCAGCGTCTGCGGATTCAGTCGCTGTTCCTTGCGTTCCTGCATTTCGATGCGGGCGAAGGGCGGCAGGCGCTCGCGGTCCAGGCCCGGCAAGCGGGCCACGTCTTCCTGCTCGCTGATCGCGGGCGGCCACATCGAGGTGGCCACGCGTGACAGGCCCCGCACGACCTGCGAATCGTCGGCCAGACCCACGATCTTGGCCGCCGCCTGCACGCTCATCGCGACCATACGGTCCATCTCGGTGCGGTGCCCGGTCCACAGCAGCAAGGCCAGCAGGCCGATCACGGCCAGCAGGTGCTTAGCGGTGTAGGGGTGGTCGAGTCGCCATTCGAGCTGCGTGCCCTGTGGCGGCACAG
>CANJKD010000313.1 GCA_947474415.1 Burkholderiales bacterium
ACCCATCGCGTGCTCGTCTGAGCCAGCCGCTCAGGCCGGCTCGACAACCAGCGGCAACTACAAAAACGTAGTGCCATACGCGCGGAAATGTCGCTCTAAGTCGTTGATTCCATTGAAGGTGACGGGGCCAAATGACAAACTCGGGCTAGTGTGGTGTTGCAATCCCTTTGGGGCTTAAGGGCTGTTTGTACGGTGTGATCGATGGAATCGCCTTCCAGACCAACATCCTGGCTTTGAACGCGGCAGTGGAAGCCGCCCGCGCCGGCGAACAGGGTCGCGGCTTTGCGGTTGTTGGCAGCGAAGTCAGGAGCCTTGCACAATGCAGTGCAGGTGCAGCCAAGGAGATCAAGGCCCTGATCAGTTCGAGCGTTGACCGGGTCGATCAAGGCACCGCAGTCGTGGATCAGGCCGGTCGGGCATCAAGCCCGGCAGTTGGTCGAGGCGGTGTCGGTCTTCTCGCTCAAGGTGCCGACGCGTTTGGCAATCTGAGGCAGCAGGCCGCCAAGCGCCATTCGAACGCCAAACGAGGCTTGACCCCGGATCGCTGCCAGGTTTGGGCCGGTGCCCGATATTTCCCGCGTTACAAGCTATCGGGGTTCTGCACCGCCTGAAGAATGATCTGCGCGGTGTCTTCGCGGTTGCGACCGCGAAGCCACCACACGGCGCCCTTCTTGATGGTCCAGGCTTGCGGCAAGTCAGCCAACAAGTAAGACGCCACCAGCCCCAGCGTGGGCTGGTGGCCGATGATCAGTACCGGTTCACTGGCGTCGGGCCAGCGGGCCGCCTTCAGGAGGCTCTCGCCGTTGCCATCGGGGGCCAGTTCGTTCAGGGTCTTGAACTTCCGGTCCAACGCCTTCGCGGTCTGCTGGCAGCGCAGCGCCGGGCTGACAAGAATGCGCGTCGAATGCGCGAGCCGCTGGCCCAGCCAGTCGGCCATGCGCTGGGCCTGCCGTTCGCCCTTCGGGGTCAGTGCGCGCGCCAGGTCATCGTCGACCTCACGCATCTCGAAGGCTTCGGCATGGCGCCACAAAATCAGGTCCATCACGTCTCCAGGCTGTAGCGCCGCATCAGGGCCTGCTGCGCACTCGTGCCATCGGCGCCAACGCGTTCGTAGCGACCATCTGACCGCAGCGCCCAGGCGTCCTGGCGGTCATGCAGATACGGCACCAGGCACTCGTCGATGATGCGCTGGCGCAGCCGCGCGTCGCGCACCGGCCAGGCCACCTCGATGCGGCCGAGCATGTTGCGGCTCATCCAGTCTGCACTCGACAAGAAAAGAGCCTCGTCGCCCGGCTCGTCGCCCCAACAAAAATAGGCCACGCGCGTGTGCTCAAGGAAACGGCCGACCACCGACCGCACCCGGATGCGGTCGGTCACGCCCTCGATACCGGGCGGCAGCATGCAGGCACCGCGCACGATCAGGTCGATGTCGGCCCCGGCGCGGCCGGCATTGATCAGCGCGTGAATGAGCGGCACATCGGTCAGCGCATTGACCTTCACGACGATGCGTGCGCACCGGCCCGCGCGCGCGGCATCCGCGGCCTTTTGAATGTGCGCCACCATCTGCCGGTGCAGCGTGAACGGCGCCTGCAGCAGGCCGCGTGAGGGCTTGATGCGACCCAGGCTGGCGAGTTGCTGGAATACCGCGTCAACGTCGACAGCAAGGCTGGTCTCGGCACTGAAATAACCGAGGTCGGTGTACAGCCGCGCGGTCTTCGGGTTGTAGTTGCCGGTCGACAAATGCACATAGCGGCGCAGCCGCGCGCCCTCGCGGCGCGTGACCAGCAGCAGCTTGGCATGCGTCTTCAGGCCGACGACGCCGTACACCACCTGCACGCCCACCGATTCCAGCCGCTCGGCCCAGTTGATATTCGCTTCTTCGTCGAAGCGCGCCTTCAGCTCCACGACCACCATCACTTCCTTGCCGCGGCGCGCGCCTTCGATCAGCAAGTCCATCCAAGGCGATTCGGCACCGGTGCGGTAGATGGTCTGCTTGATCGCCAGCACATCGGGGTCGTAGACCGCTTCGCGCAGGAACTGCACCACCGGCTCGAACGACTCGAAGGGATGGTGCAGCAGCACGTCGCGCTCGCGCAGGCGGTCGAACATTGAGACACCACGCGGCAGTTGCGCATGCGGCCAAGCAGGTGTGAACGGCGCGAAGCGCAGCGCCGCTTGCGACGCCCCGTCGTAGACCTGATCGATCAACTGGTTCAGGCGCACCAGGTTCACCGGGCCATTGACCTTGTACATCGCCGCCGGCGGCAGGTCGAACTGCTTCAGCAAGAACTCGTAGAGATCGGCCGGGCATGTGCTGACCACTTCGAGCCGCAGGGCCTGGCCGAAATGGCGGGTTGTCAGGCCCGAGCGCAGCGCCTGGCGAAGGTTTTTCACATCGTCTTCGTCGATCTCCAGATCGGAGTCTCGGGTCACGCGGAACTGCGAAAAGGCCTCGACCTCGCGGCCCGGAAACAGCTCGCCCAGGTGGGACCGGATCACACTCGTCAGCAGCACGAAGGCCTGGCCGCCGTTCCCGAGGCGCTCCGGCAGCTTGATGACCCTCGGCAAGGCGCGCGGCACTTTCACGATGGCAATGGTGTTCGCACGCCCGAACGCGTCTTGGCCGCCGAGGCGGACGATGAAGTTGAGCGACTTGTTCGCCACTTGCGGGAACGGGTGCGACGGGTCAAGCCCCACCGGCACGAGCAGCGGGCGCACCTGCTGGTAAAAGAACTGCGCGACCCAGCGACTCTGTGCCTCGTCACGGTCGGCATGGTTCAGGATCGCGATGCCCTGGGCCTGCAGGTCGGGCATCACATGGTCGTTGAACACCGCGTATTGGTCATCGATCAGCGCGTGGGCGTCGGCCGCTACCGAGTCGAGGTCGCGGCTCGACACGCCCGAACCCAAACGCCGAGCGGCTTCCAGGTAGTCGGCAAAGCGCACCTCGAAGAATTCATCCATGTTCGACGAAACAATGCACACGTAGCGCAACCGTTCCAGCAGAGGCACGTCGGCGCGCGAGGCTTGGGCGAGCACCCGACGGTTGAATTCGAGAATCGCACGTTCGCGGTTCAACAGCGCCGGCACCGCAGAGGCGTCCGGCTGGACAGATTCGGTCATACGACGATTTTATGAATTTATTGCGACAGTTGCGTGACACTGATGGCAGCAGCACGGCGGCCTGCCACGTCCATGTGGGCCGCCCAGTGAATGATTTCCAGCCGGCCATCGGCATGCTCGGCCAGGGCGGTCAGGCTCTCGACCCAATCACCGTCGTTGGCGTACAGGATGCCGTCGATGTCACGCAATTCGGCATGGTGAATGTGCCCGCACACGACACCCTGCGCGCCCCGCTTGCGCGCCTCCCTGGCCAGCGCGGCCTCGAAGTCGCCCACGTAGCTGACCGCGCGCTTCACCTTCAGCTTCAGGTACTTCGACAGCGACCAGTAGGGCAGGCCCATGCGTGCCCGCAACGAATTCAAGTGGCGGTTCAGGCGCAGCGTGAACTCGTACAGCGAATCGCCCAAGTGGGCGAGCCACCTGGCGCACTGGATCACGCCGTCGAACAGATCGCCATGCGTGACCCACAGCTGGCGGCCGTCAGCGGTCTCGTGCATCCACTCGTCGGCCACGTCGATGCCACCGAAGTTGTGGTTCAGGTAGCGCCGCGCGAACTCATCGTGGTTACCGGGGATGAAGATCACGCGCGTGCCCTTGCGGGCCTTGCGCAACAGCTTCTGCACCACATCGTTGTGCGCATGCGGCCAGTACCACTGGCGCCGCAATTGCCAGCCGTCGATGATGTCGCCGACCAGGAACAGTGTGTCGCACTCGGTTCGTTTCAGGAAATCGAGCAGTGCAGTCGCCTGACAGCCCGGAGTGCCGAGGTGCAGGTCGGAAATCCACAAGGTGCGAAATCGCAGAAGGCCAGCATCGACGCCGTCTTCGTCGTCGTGGCCCGTCCCCGGGTCGGCGCTCCAGGCGCGAAGAAACGAGGCGTCGCGTTGCATGGGCCCCGATGTTGACCCCCCGATGTGACCCCCATGTGGCACCGGCGTGTCCAAGTTGTGACGATGCCAGCGGCGCCCCGTCGTTGAAGCCCTGGTTCAGGCCGACGCCATGCCCCGGCGTCTGCACCGGCACCTGCGGTGGCGTCCGGAACGTCGTGCCCGCCCGTGGCGGACGCGTCAGCCACGGTGAGAAGCTGAAGAAGAATGCCGCGAAGGCGTGCGCAGCAATTCAGGCCGGAATCAGAATCATGAACGCTGATGTGTCAATTTCATGTCAATGAAATCGCGTCACACCGCTGTCATGCCACTGTCGCAGACTCGACCACCCGGCCAGCAATCCGTCCCCG
>CANJKD010000314.1 GCA_947474415.1 Burkholderiales bacterium
ATACACTGGCCAGACCTACAACGGATCGACTCGCGTCGCGTCGTCGATCTCAGGGCGCTCCAGGCTCATACCTGCTTTGGAAAAGACTTCGATCGTGTTGTGGATGTGTTGCAGAGACAAAACGTCCGGCCCCGCCGGTTTCGGCATCACGTCCCCGCTGCGGCAAGCGCTGCCACGAGGCCGTCGCGGTCATGGGGTTTGAGCAGAAGCACCGGTGTGCTGCCGTCGCCGACGATCTGCGGCGCCAGCGCGCTGCTGGTGGCGAACACGATGCGCAAACCGGACTGTATGGCGCGCGCTTCCGCCGCGAAAACATCGCCCGACACGCCGGGCAGGCCCAGGTCGGTGATCAGCACGCCGACGCGCATTTCACGCAGCATCGCCATCGCATCCTCGGCGCTGCCGGCTCCTGCCACCGTGCGGCCGAGGTCCTGCAGCAGTTCGGCCGTGCCGGAGCGAATTCGCTCGTTGTGCTCGACCAGCAATACCCGCAAGGCGTTGCCCGAGCTTGCTGCCGCCACATCGCCCGCCGCCGCTGTGGCCGAGGATGAAGCTGCGTCGGGTCGCGACGCACGACTCGCCAGCGCCGCGCGCGTGTACGGCTCGGGCAGCAGCTCGACGCCCTCCACGCGATCTCCATACGTGATCACGTTCTGCGTGTAGCCCGATGTGAACAGCACCGCGATGCCCGGCAGACGTTGACTGGCGATGCGCGCCAGCTCAAGGCTCTTCAGCGTGCCCGGCATCACCACATCGGCGAACAGCAGGTCGAAGCCAACGCCGCTTTCGATCACGGTCAGTGCGCCCGCAGCGTCCTTTGCCTTCAGCACGCGGTAGCCAAGTTCGCCGAGCAGTCCAACCACCGTCTCGCGCACTCCTTCGTCGTCTTCCGCGACCAGGATGGTCTCCGTTCCGCCGACCGTCGGTGGTCGTGCCGACCCGGCGAACGGTCTCGCCATCGGACCCGCGCACGGCTGCGCCGCGGGTAACGTGCCAGCAGTACACACCGTCAGCCCGCTTGAGCCTGAGCTCTGCTTCAAAGACGGCGCCGCACGCCGATGCCGACTCCCAGAGCCGCATCGATTCCAGCATGTCGTCCGGGTGCACCATGCGGGCCCATTCGGTACCCTCGAGTGTCCCGTCGGGTGCACCGCAATACGCGTAGGCCCAGTCGTTGAACCACTCCATCTGTCCCACATGGCTCGCGGTCCAGAAATGGTGCGGAACCGATTGGGCAAGCGCACGAAACTGCGACTCGCTGTTGCGCAGCGTCTGCTCGGCGAACACGCGGCCCGTCACGTCCTCGAACACGCCGACCATGCGCACGGCCTGCCCGGCCGCCACCGGCGCCGACTCGTTGACACTTCGGACTGAGAGCAGGTCACCCCCCGGCAAGACCACGCGGTAGGTGGTTTCGAGCGGCACGACATTGGCCACCGACGCTGCTGCCTCGGCCCGAACCCGTGCGACGTCGTGCGGATGAATGCGGCCGAACAGGTCGCGGGCATAGATGTCTTCGCCCGGCCCGAAACCGAAGATCAGCCGCGCCCGCGCCGACAGGATGACGGCGTCCGTGCCGGTGTCCCGCTCGAACGTGCCCAGCGACGTGATGGTCACGGCCGTCAGCAACCGTGTTTCGCTGACGCGCAATTCGCGCTCGGCCCGGGCGCGTTCCAGCGCATCCCAGGCACGTGCAGCCACCTCTTCCATCAGTGCCACATCGCCAGGAGACCAGTGCCGCAACGAGACTGCGTTGACGTACAACGCGGCGCGAAGCCGGCCCTCGCGAATCAACGGCACGGCCACGAACGAGCGCACCGAAAGCGCCAGCCCGTTCGCCGGGTTGTTGGCCAGATCGGCCATTGCATCGTCGCACACGACGGTCAGCCCCTGGCGCAAGCGCGCCATGTTGCCAGCGCCGAAATGCAGCACCTGCAAGCTGCCGAACTGGAGTTCGACGCCATCGGCATAGCCGCCCTCGAACGAGACGGTCGCGTCGCCGGGCTGGACCTGGCCGAACGCGACGCGGCGGACTTGGAGATGCCGCCCCAGTTCCTCGGCCGTGGCCGCCAGCACGGCCGCCGGTTCGGGCAAGCCGCGCAGCCGATCCCCCAGAGCCAGCAGAAACGCCTGCCCCTGTTCGGCTGACTTGCGCTCGGAGATGTCGACCGACGTCCCCGCGAAGCGCGCCGGTGCGCCCTGCACATCAAGCACCACGCGGCCGCGCACGGACACCCAGCGGATCGATGTGTCAAGGTGAGCGATGCGGTACTCGCTCGAGAACTCGTTGCGATCAGCGAACGTGCGTTCGAGCTGCTGCTCGATCATCGCCAGGTCGTCGGGGTGAAAGCGCGCTCGATATTCGGCGAAGCTCGCACCTTCCGCAGCCCGAACCGCATCGAACGCGTAGATGCGGGCGAAATTGGCGTCGGCGCGGATCAGTCCGGAGGCGATATCCCAGTCCCACAGGCCGACCACGCCGGAGGCGCGCAACGCCACGGCCAGGCGCTCTTCAGCCACGGCCAGCAACTGGCCGGCGTGCCTGGCCCCACTGGCGTCGCGCCCGATCGCAACGAGCTGTTCGGGGCGGCCCGCAACGCCCGACAACAAGGAAGCCGCCACGTCCCACCACTTGGGCGTGCCCTTGTGGGTCGCACAAAGGCCTTCAAAGCGGCCCGTGCCGCCCGCACTTGCCACCGTCAACGCTGCCTGCGCTGCCAACAGGTCGGCACCTGTCCAGACCCGCAACCATGACTGCCCGATGACGGCGGCGAGGTCAGAGATCTCCATGCTCTCGATGCCGCCGGGGCTGACGAAACGAGTGTGACCTTCGAGGTCGAGCACGACGATGCAGTCACGGCTCGAATTCAGGATCAGCGTGTTCAGGCTTCGGGTTTCCCGGGACAGTCTTCCGCCAGCCGGGCGTCGGTGATGTCGCGCGACACGCTCAGCAGCCTCGACGGCCGGCCGTCGGCCCCGCAGATGGGGGTGACCTGCACATCCCACCACCTCGGCGTGCCGGCGACGGTGTTGCCCAGTGATACGAAGTGCCCGAGCCCGCCTGCTTTGGCGGCCGCCACGGCGGCAATGGCTTGGGCATTGCCTTCATCGCACCAGAAATCGGTCCAGTTGCAGCCTCGGATGGCGTTGAAGTCGCTGACCTCCATCAGGCGCTGGCCATGCTCGCTCATGAAGGTCAGGTTCACATCGAGATCGAGCACCTTGATGCAGTCGCCGGAGGCGGCCAGCACGCTGCGCAGGAAATCGGCTTCAGCGCGCTGCGCGGTGGCCACTTCATGTTCCATCGAGATGTCGATCACGCGCTTGACGAAACCGACGTGCGCGCCGGCGTTGTCGCGCAAGGGCAGCATGTCGCTGCGCCCCCAGAACGGCGCACCGCTCTTCCTCAGGTACCAGCGCGCGTCGTCGGCGCGGGCGGTTTCGAGGGCGCATTGCATCTCGTTCGCGGCGCGGTGATTCGCGCGGTCCGGTGGGGTGAACAGGCAATCAGCCGACATGCCGAGCATGTCCGACACCGACCAGCCGAAAGCGTTCTCGGCCCCGGCGCTCAAGCCTGTGACACGGCCCTCGCGATCCGTCTCGATCATCACCGCATCGATGCGGCCGTCAAAGCCCGTGTCGCGGCCATGCGCTGGCCGGGTGGCGCCGCCGCCGAGGTCAGCCCCGGTCGATGCCGGCTTCGGTTCAATCGTCATGTCCACGCCCCCGGCGTTCACCACGTGCTGCGCCGGCTCAGCCTGGTCACGATTGAAACCACCTGCGCGCGAAGGCAAGCATCTCGCGCGCCGCCGCCGGGCTTGTCAGACGGGGTGCCATGCTGCGGTAGCGCAAAATATCCGCAAACCCACACCGATGGCCTGACATGCGAGTGCTCTATGTCGAAGACCACGCGGAGGTCCGGGAACTGATGGTGCTGCTGCTGGAAGAGGAAGGGCTGTCGGTGGTGGCGTGTGCCTCGGCGGAGGCCGCGCAAAGCGCGTTTGCAGCCAGCCGGTTCGACATCCTGATGACCGACGTGAGCCTGCCGACGATGCGTGGCACTGAGCTGGCCACGCGCCTGCAGCGCGATCCGCCCCGACCTGTGGGTGGTGTTCTGGTCCGGCTATTCGATGCAGGACGGTCTGAAGGCGTGGGGGCCGCAGGCGCGATCCCTGATGAAGCCGTTCGAGGCCGACGATCTGAACGCCTTGTTGGCGGAAATTCGCGCCGCCGCCGGCGCCGTCTGAACAAAGCGGGCACCGGCACCGGGATACCGGCGTTGGCCGGTTGAAAACGCCTCAACGCCATGCCGCAGCGCTGCCCTGCCGGGCGACCCCTATGGAGTCGGCCCTGCAATACG
>CANJKD010000315.1 GCA_947474415.1 Burkholderiales bacterium
GATTCCGCTCTTGTGCAACCTCACGACTTGCTTTCGCCTTTCGTGAAGTTGCTCCAGTGTCTGTTTGCGCGCGTTCTCTTTGTCCATCCATCTTGGAGCTTACGTTCACCTAAAAGTTCCTATTTCTTTGGGCCGAATCAATAGCTTGTGGCTGGCGTCGAGGTGGATCATCGGCCGAGCCAGTTCGTGCGACTCCTTGATCTTCACGCTCGCGCTCAGGTAGGGCTGCAACACCGGCAGGCCTTCGTCGATCAGCTCCTGCACCGTGCGCTGCGGCAGGTTAGCGCGCGGCTGGAACTGGTTCACCACAATGCCTTCGACGGCCAAGCCCTTGTTGTGGTCGGCCTGGATCTCCTGCACGCTTTCCAGCAGGCCGTAGAGCGCGCGGGGTGAGAAGTCGTCGCAGTCGAACGGAATCAGGCAGCCCTCGGCGGCGATCAGCGCCGAGCGCGTGTAGAAGTTCAGGGCTGGCGGCGTGTCGATGTAGACCACGTCGTAGTCGGCCGCGAGTTCGATCAGCGCGTCGCGCGGCTTGTAGATCTTGTAGCGGCTTTCCAGCTTGCCGTGCAGTTCTTCCAGGCGCTGGTTCTCGGCCTGCAGATCCTCGACGAGCTTGGCGTAGATCTGCAGGTGTTCGCCCAGCGCGCGCAGACGCTCGGCGGTGCGTGCCCCAGGCCCAGCAACAGGGCGGCAGCCACGCGCGGGTGCTGGTCGATCAGCCCTTCGAGCGCCTTGCGCGACAGCACGGCCGCCTGCACCGGCGACAGCGTGGTGCAGCTGGCCGAGCGCAGCGCGCCGTCCAGCAAGGCCATCTCGCCGATGATGCTGCCCGGCCCCGGCCCCGGCCCCGGCACCGAGATCTCGAGCGGGCCCGCCTGCGCCCCTGCCGACGTGTCGACCGACACCTCGCCTTCCAGCAGCAGCAGGTGATCTAGCTTCGAGTCGTCGCCCTCGCGCAGCAGCGTGGCGCCGCGCCGCGCCGCGCCACGGCTTCGGCGCCGGGGCGCAGGCGCTGCGATGAGAAGGGATCGGTGTGGTGGCGGCTGTCGGCGGGGTTCACGTGGCGACGGTTTCACTTCCCGGCATGCGCCTCAGTGATTGACGACAGGATCGACGACCGTTTCATGCACCGCCGGCAGGATGATTTCCAGCAGCTCGCAGTCGTCCGACCAGCCGACCACCGTGTGGCGAATCCCCGGCGGTTGGGTCCAGCACGAGCCTGCCTGCATCAGCTGCGCGCCGTGTCCCTCGAAGTCGGTCTTGAACCAGCCCTTGAGCACGTAGACGAGCTGAAACTGCACGTTGTGGTGGTGCCGCTCGCTCCACTCGGGGCTGAATGGCGCCGTCATGCGGATGACGTGCGCCTGCGCCAACCCGTGCGTCGCGGCCGCCACGCCGAGGTCGCGGTAAGCCGAGTAACTGCGCAGGCCACCGCCCTTGAATTCGGCGTCGTTCAGGTGGCTGACGTTGAAGGTCTGGGCGGCAGGGGTGGGGGTTGTCATTCGGAACTCCGGGGGTTTGCGGGTGGGCGCATCAGACACCGGATGTCGAGTCGCCGCAAGGGCCCGAGTCGTTGCGGGCTCGACATCGCAGCGAGCCCCCATCAACCCAGAGGCAACTCGATCACCCCTGCCAGCGGCAAGCGATTGATCCGCTCCGCACTGGCGATGACGACGGCACGCCCGGCTTGCCTGGCAGCGTGCATCAACTCGCGCCACAAGCAATTGACCGATGCCGCATCGAGTCCGCCGGTCGGCTCGTCCAGCAAAACCAGTGCACCGCAAGATGCCAGTGCGGCAGCCAGCCACACCTTGCGCTTCGATCCGGTCGAGAGCATGTACATCGGCTTGTCGAGGTGGGCGCTAAGCGCGAAGCCTTCGACCAGGCTTTGCCAGCGGTCTTCATCGAAGCGCGCATCGCCGACTCTCAGCAGGGCCGTGGTGTCGCGTGCGGTTCTCTGGTCGAAGGCGTCGGTGGCGGGGTCGCAGAAGAACAGCTTGCGCCTGTAGCCCTTGGCATCTTCGTCGAGGTGCACACCGGCCAGCGTGAGCCGGCCACCGTTGGCCGGCAGTGCGCCGGCCATCAGACGCAGCAACGTCGATTTGCCGCTGCCGCTGCCGGTGTCGCCGTGCAGCAGCGTCACGCCCGCACCAACCGATGCCGACCAGTCCGCAAGGAGCGCCGGTTGGTCGGCGTAGGCGAAGTTCAGCGCCTGCAGATGCAAGACGACGGCGTGACCAGCCGTGCTCATGGAAGCTCCGCCAGGGTTGCGACCACGCCGCGTTGCTGCAACGACAACGCATACCGCGCCGCATCGCCGATGAAGCGCTTTGAGACGCCGAGGTCGCCGAAGGTCGGCGTGAACCCGATGCCGTGGGCCATGCCGTCGTGCTCCGGGCCTGCGGCCTGCGCGCGCGCGATCCGCGCGGCCAAGTCGGCGCTCAGTGGGCCGTGAATCGCGCAGGTCGCAGCGCTCTCGTCGACGTCGCGCAGGCAGCGGAACCAGGCCGCCACGGCCAGCGCCAGCCGCTCGATCGAGGTGTGCGCAGCGAGCCGCTCGCGCACCGTGACCAGCAGGCGCTGCGGCAGCTGCGGCGGGTGGTTCAGGTACTTCGTGGTCGACCCGTCGTGCTCGCTCGGCAGGTCGGCATCGGCCGGTTCGTAGACCATCGTGCCGCGGCCCACGCCGTAGACCTTCTCCAGCCCCGGCACGCCGCGCTGCGCGCGGATCGCCAGGTAGGCCTCCTCCTTGTAGCGCAGCACCTCGTCGACGGTCGGCTCGATGTGGCGCCCGTTCGCGTGGCCGTACACCATCACGCCGGTGCGGCTCTTGCCGCCGAGCAACTGGTGCAGCGGCGGGTTCGCGGCCTTCGCCTTGATGTCCCACAGCGCCGTGTCGACGGCCGCGATGGCGCTCATCGTCACCGGCCCGCAGCGCCAGTACGTGCCCTTGTACACGTACTGCCAGATATCTTCGATCTGGTGTGCGTCACGGCCGATCAGGCGCGGGATCACGTGCTCGGTGGGGCAGGCGGCCACCGCGAGTTCGCGGCCGTTCAGCGTCGCGTCGCCGATGCCGGTCAGGCCTTCGTCGGTCTCGATCTTCAGCGTCACGAAATTGCGGCCGGGGCAGCAGACGATGACGCGGGCGTTGGTGATTGCCCAGCGCCTGCTTGTAGAAAGTGTCGCCCCGGAAGTTCTCGATGGCGTCGAAGTCGCTCTTGCCTTGCACAAGCAAGCCGACGTAGCTGCGCACGATGTCGCGGTTGGCTACGCCGCCCTTGACGGCCAAGCTCGCATCGAGTTGCGCCAGCGTCGGCCCCAGGGCCGCCAGGTAGTGGCCGACAAGGGCCAAGCCGGCCACCGGCGTGAGGTCGTCGTCGAGCTGCTTGACGATCAATTGGCGCATGGTCTTCGGCGGGCAGGGCAGCATCGAAACAGATACCCCCCGTCAACTCACCCGCAGGGTGATCGGTTGTCAGGATCAACCCTGCCAGTTTCGTCAATCACATCAACGACTTGCCGCAATCGGACTGTTGGCGGATCACGGATTCAGGCTATTATTAACATTCAGCATAAGCGCAGTAACATGCGTTTCCATAAAAAGCCTTGAATCATCAAGGCTTTTTTATGACATTAAACCTGTCATAAGTTTAATGGGTCGCCATTTTATGGCGAACAATTAACTATGCTTGTAATGTTTTTTCAATTGCGTAACTACTTACCAGTTTGACTTCATGCCTTTAGGGAACACAACGAAATCACCGGCTTTAATCACTACTTTTTCGCCACCTTGTGGTGTGACATGAATTTCGCCTTCAAGTACGTATGCTGTCTCTTTCATACCAAAATCTAATGGGAATTTTGATGGTTCGCAATCCCAGATTGACCAGCTAGAGACGCCGAGTTCTTTTAGTTTTTCTTCAGACGGGTTATGGTCGATGATGATTTGGCTCATTTTATTTCCTTGAAATTATCAATTACAAAAACCGCTTAGTATAGCGCGGCCAAGGAAGGTCTGCCTTAAGGAAGGTCTGCTTTAACCACTTCGGAACGTGCTGATGCGACTGATTCGAATTGATGCGCGGGTTCAGTCGGCGGTTCGACCAAATCGAGCTGTTCTATCTGGCCAGCTACAGCCCGCAATTCAACCCCGAAGACCGGTTGAACGCAGATCTGAAACGGGAAATGAACAAGCGTGTTCCGGTGCGCACCAAGACCAAGCTGCGCGAGGCGGCGAACGAGCACATGCACACGCTGGAGCGCACTCCCGAACGCGTGATCAGCTTCTTCCAAGACCGACGCGTGCGCTATGCGGCTTGAGACTTCATCGGGCCGGAGCAATA
>CANJKD010000316.1 GCA_947474415.1 Burkholderiales bacterium
AGCAGGACCGCGCAGGCCAACACGGTCCGGGCGGCGAGGGTGATGCGATGGCGAAGGGTCATGATGGGGGCTCCGTCGGGCTCGACTAGAACGCGACTTGCATGCGCAGGCCGGGCAGCAGGTACTTCTCGCCGGTGTTGGGCTTGGTCAGGTATTGAAGCAGCCCCGAGATGGACAGGCTGCCGGTCAGCCTGAAGTTGTAGAAGCCTTCGGCGACGTGTTCCGAGTCCTGGTTCGCTCCGGTGAGGATGCGGGTGTCGGCGTAGCCGATGCCCCAGGTGTCGGCCGGACTGAACGCCAGCGGCGCCTGGAAGCCGACCCCGACGCTGTAGTGCCGCATCCGCCCGTCCACCGCGCCGACGAAGCCGCGTCCGTAGCGCGCGAACAGGGTCACGGCGGGGGTGACCTTCTGGTCGGCGCTCAGGCCGTATCCGGTGTGCCCCGTGCCGGTGCTGTTGTCCTGGCGGGCCCAGAGCCGGTAGTGACCCTCGGGCAGCGAGAAGGGCCGGGCCAGGTACTCGACCTCGCCGAGCACATAGCGCGCCACCGACAGGCTGGTCGCGTTCTCGTTGCTCTGCTGGAAGCCGAGCTTGGCGTTCAGCCCAATCTTCGGGTCGTAGACGGCGACGACCCCGAGGCCGTTCGTCGTCAAGCCGAGCACCGGGTTGTTCACCAGCGCGTCGTTGATGAAGCGTGCGTTCTCGTCGTTGGCCACGGCGTTGTGGTCGAAGTAGTTCGTCAGGTCCAGGCGCCCGAGGCTGAGCGACAGCTTCTTGTCGAAGAGCTGGGTGTTGACCCAGGCCTCGCGCACGCTCAGCTGGTTGTTGCTGAGGCGGGCGAGTTGGCCGTTCAGCAGGTTGATGGTCTGGATCTCCTGGTCTGGGCGGGAACCGCCGGCGCCCACGAGGTCGGCGAAAAAGCTCGTGTTCAGCGCCGCCGACGTCGCCGTGAAGGTGACATCGACCGCCGAGAAGCCATAGATGTGCCGATTCACCTCCGACTTCGGTCCGCCGGTTTGAAAGGCCACCTGTGCGGTCGACACATTGCTGACCCCCAGACTGATGCCGTTCTTCTTGTCGGTACTGAGCGCATCTTCGATTTCCTCGCTGAGCACCTGGCGCCTGTAGACCCGCTCGCGCTGGTATGTCACGGTGGCGGTTGCGCCCGGCGTGGGCACGTCGTACTGGTTGCCGTTCTCGTCCACATAGACCGTGACGGCCTTGACGGTGGTCTTGGGTTCGGAGAGCACGGTGTTGCTTTCGACGGCGCCCAGGCGCTGCTCGATCTCGCTCAAGCGCTCGGTGACGGCTTCCGCATTCGCCGTCGGCTTCGCAGCCGCGACGGCCGCAGGCGCGACCGGTTCGGCTGCCTCGCGCGACTGGCGCGCCTGGCTATCGTCCATCGCCCTTTGCATCTCGCCCAGGCGCTTTTCCAGCAGCTCGATGCGCTTGAGCAAGGCCTTGCGGCTGTCGGCCGGCTCGGCAGCCGTGGCGAGCGGGCCGAAGGCCACCGCAACGCATAGCGAGAGGACCGTGGGCGCTCTTGGGCAGGTGTGGGCCATGTCAGAAAGTTCCTTCTTCTTGCGGGTCCGCTTGTGCGTCTGCTTGTGCGTCTGCTGGTGCATCAACTAACGCGACTAAGTTGCGATAAGATCAAAGCATATCGACTTTGGGAACCTGTGTAAACTCATTTCCAAGGAAAGCAAAATAGTTTCCAACGACTCAATATCCAGCCATGAAAAGAAGTTCGCCTACGCCCGCCGAGACCAACGCGAATGACTGGATGGATTGCTTGCGTTCCCACGGGCTGCGGGCCACCACCGCCAGCCTTGCGGTAGTTCGATGCCTGAGCCGCAGCGATCAACCGCTGACGCACGCCGAGCTGGGGCTGGCGGTGGAGGAGGCGGACGCTAGGGCGGTCGAGCGGGTCACGCTCTACCGGGTGCTGGAGCGGCTGATTGCGGCCGGTCTCGTGTTGCGCTATCCGGGGCCGGACGGCACGGCGCGCTTCGGCATGCCGAAGGCGCAGGCCATCGGCCACTTCGAATGCAACCGATGCCACCGCATCATCGAGTTGTCCAAAGCCGTCGTGCCCCCGAAAGTGCTGGAGCATCTGTCGCGCCAACTGCAGGGGCAGGGCATCGCGAGCGGTGAACTCTCATTGGCGATCACCGGCACGTGCAGCCAATGCAGTGCGGCCGGTCATGCCGAACCGATGGTCGTCATGGCACGGCCGCGCCGGGCACGGTGAGCGCGATCTTGACAAGCGTGCTTGGCCAGCGCTGATGGCGCATTGATCGCCTCTCGGCCGCTGATTCAGGCACCCACAGGCTTCCATCGTTTCAGCAGCAAGGCGTTGCTGATCACGCTCACGCTCGACAAGGCCATCGCCGCGCCGGCCAGCACCGGGTTCAGCGCGCCGAACGCCGCGAGCGGTATGCCGATGGCGTTGTAGACAAAGGCCCAGAACAGGTTCTGCCGGATCTTCGCGTGGGTGCGGCGCGAGATGTCGATGGCCTGCGCCACCAGGCCCAGGTCGCCGCGCAACAACGTGATGCCGGCCGCCTGCATGGCGACATCGCTGCCATGCGAAATTCCGGAGGAGATGCCCTGTGAGGCACCCGGCGCTCCGCCCTGGCCTGTGGTGGCTCCGGCGTCGAACCCCGCCATCGCGATGCCCACGTCGGCCGCCGCGAGCGCCGGTGCGTCGTTCACGCCGTCTCCCACCATCGCCACGCGCCCGTCGGCCTTCAGCGCACTGACGATCGCTGCCTTGTCGGCCGGCAGCACCTCGGCGCGCACGTCGTCGATGCCGAGCTGGCGCGCCACGGCAGTGGCGCTGCCGAGGTTGTCGCCGCTGATCATCAGCGTGCGCACGCCGAGCCGCTTCAAGGCCGCGATGGCCTGCGCCGCGCCGGGCTTGACGGTGTCGCCGAAGGCCAGCAGGCCGAGCACACGGGCGGCGCCGGCCGCGTCGATCTGTGCCAGCCACGACACGGTGCGGCCGGCCGACTGTTCCGCTGCGGCTTGCGCTGCGAGCGGCCCGAGGTCGGCGCCGAGTTCATGCATCCAGCGCGCGCTGCCGAGGCGCAGCACACGTTCGCCGACGGGGCCACCCACGACACCGCCCACGCCGCGGCCAGCGAAGGCGCGGATCTCGCGCCCCGGCTCAACCGGTGTCTTCATGGCCTGCAGCACCGCGCGCGCCAGCGGGTGTTCGCTGCCGCTTTGCAGGCTCGCGGCCAACCCGGTCAACGCATCGGCCGACAGCGCGGCATCAGGCGATGTACCCAAGCCAGGCGCGGCCACGGCGGTGACCAGCGCGGGCCGGCCTTCGGTCAGCGTGCCGGTCTTGTCGAAGGCCACCGTGCGCAGCGCGTGCGCGAGTTCCAGCGCCTGCGCGTCCTTGATCAATATGCCGTGGCGCGCCGCCACCCCGGTGCCCACCATGATGGCGGCCGGCGTGGCCAGGCCCAGCGCGCACGGGCAGGCGATCACCAGCACTGCCACCGCACGCAGCACGCCGGCCGGCCAGTCGGCGCCGATCACACCCCAGCCGAGCAGCGTCAGCAGCGCCAGCCCCAGCACCACCGGCACGAACACCGCGCTCACCTGGTCGACCAGGCGCTGGATCGGCGCCTTGCCGGCTTGCGCCGATTCCACCAGCCGCACGATGCGCGCCAGTGCCGATTCGGCTCCCACCGCCGTGGTGCGCACCAGCAGCACGCCGTCGGCGTTGATGGCGCCACCGGTCACGGCGTCACCCACCTGCTTGGCCACCGGCAGGCTCTCGCCGGTGAGCAGCGATTCATCGACATGGCTCGCGCCTTCCAGCACCACGCCGTCCACCGGCAGGCGCTCGCCGGGCCGCACGACGACCACGTCGCCGGCGCCCACCTCGGCCAGCGGCACGTCGGTGTCGACACCATCGCGGCGCCGCCGCGCGGTCTCGGGCCGCAAGGCGTTCAGGGCGCGGATGGCGTCGGTGGTCTGGCGCTTCGCGCGCGCTTCCAGCCACTTGCCGAACAGCACCAGCGTGATGACCACGGCCGACGATTCAAAGTACAGGTGGCCCATGCCGCCGCTGTCCTTCAGCAGGCCGTGGACGCTCAGGCCGAAGGCCGCCGAGGTGCCCAGCGCCACCAGCAGGTCCATGTTGGCGCTGCCGGCCCGCACGGCGCGCCAGCCAGCCCGGTAGAAGCGCGCGCCGAGCCAGAACTGCACCGGTGCGGCCAGCAGCGGTTGCAGCCAGCCGTTCAGCATCAGCGCATGCGGGTCGCCGCTGAACGCGCCGGCGGCCATCGGCAGCATCAGGGGCGCCGACAACAGCGCCGCCACTGCAACGC
>CANJKD010000317.1 GCA_947474415.1 Burkholderiales bacterium
GGGCCCTGATCTTCACCTACATGTGGGCCGGCCCGCACCACCTGCACTACACCGCGCTGCCCGACTGGGCGCAAAGCGTGGGCATGGTGTTCTCGCTGGTGCTGCTGGCGCCGAGCTGGGGCGGCATGATCAACGGCATCATGACCTTGAGCGGCGCCTGGCACAAACTGCGCGACGACCCGATCCTGAAGTTCCTCGTCGTCAGCCTGTCGTTCTACGGCATGAGCACCTTCGAGGGCCCGATGATGTCGATCAAGACAGTGAACTCGCTGTCGCATTACACCGATTGGGGCATTGCCCACGTTCACTCGGGTGCACTCGGCTGGGTCGGCTTGATCTCGATCGGTTCTCTCTACCACCTGATCCCGCGCATGTACGGGCAGAAGCAGATGTTCAGCGTGCGTGCCATCGAACTGCACTTCTGGGTCTCGACCATTGGCATCGTGTTGTACATCGCCGCGATGTGGATCGCCGGCGTGATGGAAGGCCTGATGTGGCGCGCCGTCAACCCCGACGGCACGCTGGTGTACAGCTTCGTCGAGAGCGTGAAGGCGACCTACCCCTTCTATGTGGTTCGCTTCTGTGGCGGCCTGCTCTACTTGAGCGGCATGCTCATCATGGTCTGGAACGTGGTCAAGACCGCCACCAACGGCCGCTGCGTGCCGGTGCGCGTTCCCTTGGCCACTGCACACGCCTGAGCTGCGGAGAACACCATGGCTGACAACAAAATTGAAAAGACCGGCGGCTTCTCGCACGCCAGCATCGAGACCAACAACTTCCTGATGATCGTGCTGATCCTGCTCACCGTGGCGGTGGGCGGGCTGGTCGAGATCGTGCCGCTGTTCTTCCAGAAGTCGACGACCCAGCCGGTCGAGGGCCTCAAGCCCTACACGCCGCTGCAACTCGCCGGTCGCGACATCTACATCCGCGAAGGTTGCTATGGCTGCCACTCGCAGATGATCCGGCCCTTGCGTGCCGAGACGCTGCGCTACGGCCACTACTCGGTGGCGGGCGAGTTCGTCTACGACCACCCGTTCCAGTGGGGCAGCAAGCGCACCGGCCCCGACCTGCACCGGGTGGGCGGCAAGTACAGCGACGAATGGCACCGCATCCACCTGATCAGCCCGCGTGACCTGGTGCCCGAGTCGAACATGCCGGCGTATTCGTGGCTCGCCGGCGCTGCGCTCGATCCCGAAGACATGGCGCCGAAGATGCGCGCATTGCGCAGTGTCGGCGTGCCCTACTCCGACGCCGAGATCGCCAAGGGCGGCGACGAAGTGAAGGGCAAGACCGATCTCGACGCGTTGGTCGCCTACCTGCAGGTGCTCGGCACCGCACTCAAATAGGGAGCCCGGCCATGGACGTGAACGACTTCCGCAATCTGGTGACCCTGCTCTCCTTCGTGCTGTTTGGCGGCATCGTGAAGTGGGCCTGGTCGCGCCGCAACCAGGCGGGTTTCGACGAGGCCGAGATGCTGCCCTTTCTTGAAGACGCGCCCGCCACCTCGATTCCCGTGACCCGCACGGCCGCCGCCTCTGCGCCTGCAAGCACCCGCCCGGAGAACTGGCATGAATGACTTTGTTTCGAGCGGCTGGTCGATCTACATCGCCGCCGCCACGATCCTCGGCCTGGTCGGCTGCCTGGCCTTGCTCGTCATCGCGAGCAAGACCAGGCAGGTGTCGGGCGACAACTCCACCGGCCATGTCTGGGACGAAGACCTGAAGGAGCTGAACAACCCCTTGCCGCGCTGGTGGGCGGTGCTGTTCGTGCTGACGGTTTGGTTCGCCGGCATCTACCTCTACCTGTACCCGGGCCTGGGCAGTTCCACCGGCAGCCTGAACTGGAGCAGCGCCGGCCAGTACCAGGCGGAACAAGACAAGGCCATGGCGGCCATGGGGCCGGTCTATGCCAAGTACGCCGCCACCCCGGCTCCCGAACTGGCCAAGGAGCCGAAGGCCCTGGCCATCGGCGAGCGCCTGTTCATCAACAACTGCGCCGCCTGCCATGGCTCGGATGCGAAAGGCAGCAAGGGCTTTCCGAACCTGACCGACACCGATTGGTTGTATGGCGGCCGCCCGGAAAAGATCGTCGAGACCATCACCCACGGCCGCCGGGGCATGATGCCGCCGATGGCCGCAGCGGTGGGCAGCGCCGCTGACGTGAGCAACGTCGCGAACTATGTGCTGAGCCTGTCGGGAAGTGCCCACAACGCGATCGCCGCTGCGGCGGGCAAGTCGAAGTTCGCAGTCTGCGCGGCTTGCCACGGCGCCGACGGCAAGGGCAATCAAGCGCTTGGTGCCCCCAACCTGACCGACAAGATCTGGCTGCACGGCTGGGGCGAAGAGGCCATCGTCGCCATCGTCAACAACGGCAAGACCAACATGATGCCGGCGCAGGACAAGCGCCTGTCGGCCGAGCAGATTCACGTGCTGGGCGCGTATGTGTGGAACCTGTCGCAGTCGGCCGTGGCAACCGATGCTGCGGGCGCAGCGGTCGCAAAATAGTGACGAGCACCGCCGCGATGCTTGCAGACGCCTGACCCATGAACGAGGCCAGCACCCCGACCCGATCTGTAAACCCTCCGGCCGCCAACGACGCGGCGGTCGAGCTGGTGCTGATGTACCAGGCGCAGAAGAAGATCCATCCGCGCGCTGTCAAGGGCTGGTTCTCGGGCTGGCGCTGGCTGCTGGTCTGGGGCACGCAGCTGCTGTTTTACGGCCTGCCCTGGTTGCAATGGAACGCTCGCCAGGCCGTGCTGTTCGATCTGGGCGCGCGGCGCTTCTACATCTTCGGCCTGGTCCTGTATCCGCAAGACTTCATCTACCTCACCGGGCTGCTCGTCATCTCGGCGTACAGCCTGTTCCTGTTCACGGCCGTGGCCGGGCGGCTGTGGTGTGGCTTTGCGTGCCCGCAAACGGTCTACACCGAAATCTTCCTGTGGGTTGAGCAACGCTTCGAGGGCGACCGGGCGGCGCGCATCAAGCTCGACGCGGGTCCTTGGACCTTGAACAAATGGTGGCGCAAGGGCGGCAAGCAGGGGGTCTGGATCGCCATCGGGCTGTGGACCGGCTTCAGCTTCGTCGGCTACTTCACGCCGATTCGCATGCTGGGTGCCGAAGCGCTCGCCTTCGGCTTCGGCCCCTGGGAATGGTTCTGGGTGCTGTTCTACGGTTTCGCCACCTACGGCAACGCCGGCTACATGCGCGAGCAGGTCTGCAAGTACATGTGCCCTTACGCGCGCTTCCAGAGTGCGATGTTCGACAAGGACACGATGATTGTCAGCTACGACATCGAACGGGGCGAGCCGTGCGGTTCGCGGCCGCGTTCGATGGCCCGCGCCTCGCTGGCCACGCTCGGCAAGGGCGAGTGCATCGACTGCACGCTTTGCGTTCAGGTCTGCCCCACCGGCATCGACATCCGCAAGGGCCTGCAATACGAGTGCATCGGCTGCGCCGCATGCATCGACGTGTGCAATGGCGTGATGGACAAGATGCGCTACCCGCGTGGCCTGATCCGCTTCGCAACCCAGAACGGCCTGGCGAAACACTGGGACCGCAGCGCGATGCTCAAGCGCGTGTTACGCCCGCGCGTGCTGGTCTACACCGCAGTGCTGGTCGCGATCACCGCCGCCCTCGGCACCAGCCTGGCCTTGCGCAGCCCGTTCCGTGTCGACGTGATCCGTGACCGGGGTGCGCTCGCGCGGCAGCTGCAAGACGGCCAGATCGAGAACGTCTACCGTCTGCAGGTGATGAACGCGAGCGAATCGGCGCAGCGCTTCCACATTGCCGTGGCCGGCCTGAGCGGCGCCACGCTGGCGTCGGTGGCCGATGTCGACGTGGGCGCCACCGAATCGCGCTGGCTGCCGGTCAGCGTGCAGATACCGCCCGAGGCGGGCCGCGCGCTGGGGGTGGGTGCCCACCCGCTGCGCTTCGAGATCACGCGCGCCGCCGACGGCGCGGGTGCCCAACCGACGACCGAGAAGTCCACCTTCGTGGTGCCCCGATGAACAAGGAGATGGCCATGCTGGCAACCAAAACTGCGACCGACCCGCACCGCAGCGGTGTCGCGGAGCCGCCATTGCCGTGGTGGCGCTTCAAGTTCGTCTGGCTGGTGTGGGGCCTGCCCGCGACGGTGGTGGTGGCGAGCCTGGTGACCGGTGGCATCGCCTGGACGCACATCGACCCGATCATCGCCGACCCCCGTTTCTCGCAGTCGAGCAACGCAGCGGAAGAGGTTGCCCAACGCGGCCACCCCAAAGACGCACTGGAGCCCGCCATGACAGCGCGCAACCATGCGGCCACGTCGGCCCGATAAGAACATGACGCGCGCCGCTGTGCCCAGGA
>CANJKD010000318.1 GCA_947474415.1 Burkholderiales bacterium
CAGGTAGCGCTTCGCATGTGCCTCGAACGGCTCGCCGACGCGCCACTCGCGTGGCTTACCCGAAGGGTTGATGTTGCAGAACACGCGCAGCAGCCGCAACGCCAGCGCCTCGCTCTGCTCGGCGTAGCGCACGATCATCGCCCTGAGTGCCGCCAGTTCGGCCGACGTGGCGGCGGCGCCGCGCAATTCGCCGGCTTCCACAGCGGCTTCGAAGCCGCATGTCGGACCGTCATCGGACCCGGCGGTGCCGCGGTACTCGCGAACGATGGTGGTGGTCAGGGAGAGCGCATTCCGGCTGCGAACTTGAATGCCGAGGTCAGGCGGCCGGGCGGGCCAGCGCGCCCAGGTCGAACAGCAGGGGCCGAAGCGACAGCAACAGAAGCAGCAGCGCCAGCGGCACGGTGGTGACGTAGCCGGCGTACTGGAAGCCGAGCGCGCCGATCACGCCGCCGACGAAGAACATGCCGATGAGCAAGCCGTGGGTGCGCATGCGCTCGCGGTTGGCGCGCACCGGCCCGATGCCATCGGCGCGGTTGACGTACACGAGCTTGCCGAGTTCGATGCCGAAGTCGGTGACCAGCCCGGTGACGTGGGTGGTGCGGATCTCGGCGCGCGAGATCTTGCTGATGACCGCGTTCTGCAGCCCCATCATGAAACACAGCAGCAGCACCGTCACCGGCACGAGCAGGGCGGTGTGCAGCCCGAGGCTGGCACCGAGCAGGCCGAACAACAGCAGCACCGCCGCCTCGAGCAGCAGCGGCAGCGAGTACGCGCTGTGCAGCTGACGCCGCAGGCCCCAGTTGACGAGGATCACGGTGGTCATCGCGCCCGCGATGAAGGTGGCCAGCGCAGCCGCCGCAGCCAGCACCGCCGTGGCCTGGCCGAGCACGAGGTTGTCGGCCATCGCTGAAACAATGCCCGTCATGTGCGAGGTGTACTGACCGACCGCGAGAAACCCGCCGGCGTTCGCGGCACCGGCCACGAACGCCAGCACCGCGCCGAGCCGCTGGTTGCTCTGCGGCGTGCGCTGAACGTCGGTCCAGCCGCGGATGATGGGCAGCATGCGGTGGCGCCGACGAGCGGCTTGGTGACGCCTTCAGCGCACCCGCATGCCGGCTTTTGCGCCCGGCCAGGGTTCGAGGATGTACAGGCCCGGATCGACCGCCTCGTGGGTCTTGCCGTCGGCATGCGAGGCGGCCAGCACCATGCCTTCGCTGATGCCGAACTTCATCTTGCGCGGCGCCAGGTTGGCCACCATCACGGTGAACTTGCCGACCAATTGAGCTGGTTCGTAGGCCGATTGGATGCCGCTGAACACATTGCGCATCCGGCCCTCGCCCACATCGAGCGTCAGGCGCAGCAGCTTGGTCGAGCCCTCGACGGCCGAACATTCGACGATCTTCGCGATGCGCAGGTCGATCTTTGCGAAATCGTCGACCTTGATTTCAGGTGCGATCGGCTCGCCGCCCGGCGGCGGCAGTTCGATCTGCGCCGGTTCGAGCAAGGCTTCGAGTTGCTTCGCGTCGACGCGCTGCATCAGGTGCTGATAACCACCGATGGTGTGGGCGCCGAGCGCGCGTGCCGCATCGGCGAAGCGCAGCGGCTCGATGCGCAGGAAGGCCTCGACCTGCGCGGCCAGCACCGGCAACACCGGCTTCAGGTAGATCGTCAGCAGGCGGAAAGCCTCGATGCAGACCGAGCACACGTCGTGCAGCACGGCCTCCTGGCCGACCAGCTTCGCCAACTCCCAGGGCTTGTTCTGGTCCACGTACTCGTTCACGCGGTCGGCCAGCAGCAGGGTCTCGCGCAGCGCCTTGCCGAACTCGCGTTCTTCGTAGAGCACTTCGATGTCAGCGCGGTGCGCGCGCAGGCCGTCGAGCAGCACCCGCCCTTCGACGCCCAGGTCGGCCGACAGCACGCCGCCGAAACGCTTGGTCAGGAAGCCCGCCGCGCGGCTCGCGATGTTGATGTACTTGCCGACCAGGTCGCTGTTCACGCGCGCCATGAAATCGTCGGGGTTGAAGTCGATGTCTTCGACCTTCGAACTCAGCTTGGTGGCGATGTAGTAGCGCATCCACTCGGCGTTCATGCCGAGTTCCAGGTACTTCAGCGGCGAGATGCCGGTGCCGCGGCTCTTGCTCATCTTCTCGCCGCTGAGCTGCAGAAAGCCGTGCACGAAGATGTGGTTCGGCACCTTGCGGCCGCTGAAGTGCAGCATCGCCGGCCAGAACAGAGTGTGGAAGGTGATGATGTCCTTGCCGATGAAATGAATCTGCTCGACATCGGGGTCGGCCATGAACGCATCGAAGCCGGCGCCCTGGCGATCGAGCAGGTTTTTCAGCGACGCGAGGTAGCCCACCGGTGCATCGAGCCACACATAGAAATACTTGCCCGGCGCATCCGGAATCTCGATGCCGAAGTAGGGCGTGTCGCGGCTGATGTCCCAGTCGTTCAGGCCGACGTGGCCGAGTTCGTCCGTTGCGAACCATTCCTTGATCTTGTTCAGCACTTCAGGCTGCAAGCGGCCCGGCGTGTTCGTCCACTCCTTCAGGAAGTCGACGCAGCGCGAGGACGAGAGCTGGAAGAAGTAGTGCTCGCTGCTCTTCATCACGGGCGTGGCGCCGGACAGCGTGGAGTACGGGTGCTTCAGGTCGGTGGGCGCGTACACGGCGCCGCAGTTCTCGCAGTTGTCGCCGTACTGGTCTTTGGCGCCGCACTTCGGGCACTCGCCCTTGATGTAGCGGTCGGGCAGGAACATGCCCTTCACGGGGTCGTAGAACTGCTCGATCGTGCGCTCGGCGATCAGGCCATGTTTGCGCAAGGCGCGGTAGATGTCTTGCGCGAGTTCATGGTTCTCGGGCGCGTCGGTCGAGTGCCAGTTGTCGAAGCCGATGTGGAAGCCGGCCAGGTACTGCTGGCGCGCGGCCGCGATCTGCGCGACGAAGGCCTGCGGCGTCAGGCCGGCCTTCTCGGCGGCGATCATGATGGGTGCGCCGTGCGCGTCGTCAGCGCAGACAAAGTGCACTTCGCTGCCCACCATGCGCTGGAAGCGCACCCAGATGTCTGCCTGGATGTACTCCATCATGTGGCCGATGTGGAAGGGCGCGTTGGCGTAAGGCAGGGCGGTGGTGACGAAGAGCTTGCGGGTCATGGCGCGTGGGACCGGTGTCCCGCCCGGAAGCGGCGGGTCAACCTTCTATTCTAGGTTTCGCTGCCCTTCGAGCGGCGCGCCCCGCAGCCAGGCGCGGTACGACAACTCGACAAGGCGGCAGCACACCACCGATGCGCCCACGGTGGCGAGCAGGAGCGAGACCATCGGCCAGTGGACCATGCAGAGCGAGTCAGCGGCCTCGCCCAGACGCGCGCCGCCATCGCCACCCGGCAAGCGCAGACCAGCCGGCAGCGCGCCTGTGTTGAGCCCACTCCTGAACCCAGGATCGATCCCGGACGCCAGCCGCTGGCCACCGTGGCCGCTGCGCGCGAGCGCACGAAGTACGGCCCCGCGAGGCCCGCCAGAAACTCGCCCCAGCGCAGCAAGGGGTTGTAGACAGTGACGATGTACGGTGTCTCGACCTGCACCGTGAAGCGGTCGTTCAGGCCGCAGCAGACCAGCGCGTGCAGGCCCATCAGGTTTGAGCAGTGACGAGGCCCGGTACGTCGGCCCGACTTGCGCCAGTTCCGCCAGTTGCCCCGCCTGCGTGCGCTCGATCACGTGCCACGGCGTGTCGAGCAGCAGGCCCGGCACCCAGACGGGGTCGATGCGCGCCATGCGCAGGCGATGGAACTGCCAGAAGCCGGCATCGCCGAAGCAGGCGGAGGTCCAGCCGTGGTGGCGGAAGGTGGGATGGAGCCGCTCAGCATGAAGAAGAAGGCCAGCCCGTATTGGCCGCCGACGCTGCCCTGGCGGAGCCACGCCGGCATCGGCCCGCGCGGCGGTAGTGCAGCAGCACCACCACCGCGAACGCGGCGACCAGGCGCAGGCGGGTCGGGGCCGGCATCTGGGGTCTCTCACGCCTACCGCACTTATCGCACCTACCAATTGCGGATGTCCGGGTTCAGGTAGTTCTAGTGGTTCGGCACTGCCAGGTTCGAGTACGAGAACGACAGGATGGTGTCGAGCGCCGTCACCTGGTGCCACCAGCCGAGTGGCAGGAAGACGGTGTCGCCGGGCTCGGCGGTCACTTCGAGCACCTTCACGTCGTGGAACCACGGGTACTTGCTGAAGTCGGGCGGGTCGAGGTCGATCAGGCTGAACACGTTGTTGTGGTTATACAGGCGCGGCGTCTGCAGTGGCGAGATGAAGCGCCAGCGTTTGCGACCCTCCACCTGGGTATGGAA
>CANJKD010000319.1 GCA_947474415.1 Burkholderiales bacterium
CAGCACGCCGAATCGGGCGCCGACGCGACCATGGCAGTGCGCGATTACGAGATGCAGGTACCGTTCGGCGTGGTGCGCGAGCGCGACGGCATCATCGAGGCCATCGACGAGAAGCCGGTGCAGCGCTTCACCGTGAGCGCGGGCATCTACGTGCTGTCGCCGCACCTGCTCGAACTGGTGCCGCGCGCCACCTATTTCGACATGCCCTCGCTGTTCGAGGCCGCCACGCGCGAAGGCCTGCGGGCGCGCTGCCACCGCATCGACGGCTACTGGCTCGACATCGGCCGGCTGCCCGACTACGAGCGCGCGAACCTGGAATTCGACGAGGTCTTCCAATGATCGACGGCCAACGCGTTCTCGCCCTGGTGCCGGCGCGGCGTGGCTCGAAAGGGCTGCCGCTGAAGAACATCCGGCCGCTGCAGGGCAAGCCCCTGCTGGCCTGGCCGATCGAAGCGGCACGTGCCTCGCGCCATGTGGACCGGGTGGTGATCTCGACCGACGACACCGAGTTCGCTGCGCTGGCCGTGGCGGCCGGCGCCGATGCGCCCTTTCTGCGCCCGGCCGAACTCGCGAACGACACCGCCCCGAGCATCGACTTCATCCTGCACGCGCTTGACACGCTCGAAGACGCCGGCGACCGCTACGACTACCTGGTGCTGCTCGAACCCACCTCGCCGCTGACCGAGGCCGAAGACATCGACGCCGCGCTCGAAGCGCTGGCTGCGCAACGCGGCGTTGCCGATGCCATCGTCGGCGTCACCCCGCTCGTTTCGACCCACCCCGCCTTCGCGGTGCGGCTCGACGCCACGGGCCTGATGCAGCCCTACGCGGCGCCGAGCTTCGGCCAGCTGCCGCGCCGCCAGGACACCGAGCCGCTCTACAGCCTCGACGGCAGCCTGTACGTCTCCAGCGTCGCGGCAATCCGGCGTGAACGCAGCTTCTGCCACGCGCGCACCCTGCCGCACGTGACGCCGCGCTGGAAGTCGTTCGAGGTCGACGACCTCGTTGACTTCATCTGCATTGAAGCCATCCTCGCCCAGCGCGACCTCATCAGAAGTTCGGAAGCCTGACGGCGCTTCGCGCCGCCCTTCCACCCCCAAGGAGCCCCCATGAAAAGATGCACCCGGTGCCTGACCAAGGAAACCGTCGACACCATCACCTTCGACGAATTCGGCGTCTGCAGCGTCTGCCGTCAGGTCGAGTTCAAGAAGGAAAAGATCGACTGGGCCGCACGCGGCGTGGCGCTAGACGAGATGATCGCGCGCCACAAGGGCAAGGGCAACTACGACTGCGTCGTGCCCTTCAGCGGCGGCAAGGACAGCGTGTTCCAGCTTTGGTACATCGTCAAGGTGCTCAAGCTCAAGCCGCTGGTGCTGCGCTACAACCACTGGGGCTATCGGCCGCTGGTCGGCGAGAACAACACCAAGGTCTTCAAGCAACTCGGCGTCGATGTGGTCGAGATGACGACCAGCTTCCACGTCGTGCGCGAGCTGATGCTCGAATCGCTGAAGCGCCGCGGTGATTTCTGCTGGCATTGCCACACCGGCATCTACGCCGGCGTGATGCACATGGCGCTGCGCTTCGAGACGCCGCTGATCTTCTGGGGCGAATCGACCGCCGAGTACCACAGCTGGTACACCTTCGAAGAGATGGAAGAGGTCGACGAGAAGCGCTTCAACCGCCTGATGAACCAGGGCATGACGGCCGACGACATGTTCGAGTTCCTGCAGGGCCGGGTCGAGCGCCGCGACCTGTGGATGTTCGACTACCCGAAGCGGAAGGACCTGATCAAGCTGAAGGTCGAATCGATCTGCCTGGGCAACTACATCGAGTGGAACACCAAGAAGCAGGTCGACATCATCAAGCGCGAGCTCGACTGGAAGGGCCAGGACGTGGAAGGCGTGCCGCCGCAGTACGACTACGAGAAGATCGAGTGCACCTTCCAGGGCATGCGCGACTACGCCAAGTTCGTGAAGCGCGGTTATGGCCGCACCAACCACTTGGCCACCATCGACATCCGCAACGGCGAACTCGGCCGCGAAGAGGCGCTGGCCATGGAAGCGAAGTACGACGGCAAGCGCCCGGCCTCGCTCGACTGGTTCCTGAACATCCTGCAGGTCACCGAAAGCGAGTTCTACGACATCCTGGAAAAGCACCAGGTGCACCCGTGGAAGTTCGACCCCGTGGCGGTCGAGACCGGCCCGGTCATGCACGACATGGCGCAGTGGGACCACACCGTGATCGACAAGCCCATCGGCCCGCCGAAAGACGACGCCGGCCGCACCGCGAAATACGTCTAATCCGCCATGATCGCCATCGTCGACTACGGCATGGGCAACGTGCGCTCGCTGCGCAATGCCTTCGAGTACCTCGGCGAAGACGTGCGGGTCACGTCCGACGCGGCCGAGCTCGACGCGGCCGACCGCGTCGTGCTGCCGGGGGTGGGTGCCTTCGGCGATGCGATGGTGGCGATCCGCGAGCGCGGCCTGGAGCCGGTGCTGAACCGCCAGGCGCTCGAACTGAAGAAGCCGGTGCTCGGCATTTGCTTGGGCATGCAGCTGTTCGCCAAGACCAGCATCGAGCATGGTGAACACCGCGGCCTGGGCTGGATCGACGCCGACATCCGCCGCCTTGACGTGCCGGCGCCGCTGAAAGTGCCGCACGTCGGCTGGAACGATCTGCACTTTTCCTCCACCGACTGGCTGTTCGACGGCATTCGCCCCGGCCAGGCCAACTTCTATTTCGTGCACAGCTTCCACATGGTGTGCCATGACGCCACCGACCGCATCGCGACCACCGACTACGGCAGCGACGTGACCGCCGTGGTGCGCCGCGGCAACCTCATCGCGGCACAGTTCCACCCCGAGAAAAGCCAGGACAACGGCCTGAAGATGCTCGGCAACTGGGTTCGCTGGAACCCTTGACCCCAATCAGCCGAACCACCTGAGCCGAACCCGACGCGATGCTGAAGAAACGAATCATCCCGAAGTTCCTGATCCGCAATGGCCGGCTGGTGAAGGGCGTGCGCTTCCACGAGAACTTCCGCGAGGCCGGCAACCCGGTCTCGACCGCGAAGGTCTACGACGCCTATGGGGTGGACGAACTGCTGTTCGTCGACATCGACGCCACGCCGCTGAACCGGCCGGTCACCGGCTCGATCATCGAGCGCGTGTCGGAAGAAGTGTTCATGCCGTTCACGGTGGGTGGCGGCATCCGCACCCTGGAGCAGATTGCGGCGCTGCTGGCCAGCGGCGCCGACAAGGTCTGCATCAACACATCGGCCATCGAAGACCCGGCGTTCGTGACGCAGGCCGCTTCGCGCTTCGGTGACCAATGCATCGTCGTCGGCATCGACTACCAGCGCGGGCCCGACGGCACGAACCGCGTCGTCTCGCGCTGCGGCTTCACGCCCACCGCCCATGACCCGCTGGAGTGGGCGCAGCGCATGCAGGACGCGCACGCCGGCGAGATCATGCTGTGCTCGATCGACCGCGACGGCACGATGGAAGGCTACGACGTCGACCTGATCGCGCAAGTGGCGCAACGCCTCGAAGTGCCGCTGATCGCATCGAGCGGCGCCGGCAGTCTGCAGCACTGCCGCGACGCGCTGGAAGCCGGCGCCTCGGCGATCACGATCAGCAGCATGTTCCTGTTCTCGGACCACAGCCCGATCAAGGTGCGCACCTACCTGGCCACCAATGGCGTGCACGTCCGGTCCCAGCGCGGAAGCCACAGCTGAGACAACACATTCCATGACAGCACGGCTCATTCCCTGGTTCGCTACCGCTTCGCTGACCCTGCTTCTGGCGGGCTGCGGGTCAGGCGATGTCACGCCGGAGCAACAACCGATTGCACCGCATGTGCAGGTATACCGGGCTGACCTGGGTGGATGGGCACCCAACAATGGGCGCTGGTACAGCTACGTCCAGTCGGACAACACCTGCGCATCGGGCGTCGGGTTCCCGATCAGCTGGGTCAGCCTCGCGGCTTGTTTCGAGTGGCTGACGCCGAACGCCGGCGCGAGTGGCCAGTGGATCAGCTCGGCCGGGCCCTGGTGGATCGACCCGAACCACATGGTCTTGCCTGGCGGCACCGGTTTCGGATTCATCAACGTGCTCGCCTTCAGCCAGCTGCCGGCCGGGTTCCGATCCGGAGCCAGCCTCGACGAGACCGTGGTCAGCTTCACTGCACGCATAGACGAACATTTCTCCACCGTGTCCGCCGACAGCCGTGAGGGCCGCCGCAAAGGCCATGTGTACCTGTGGTTCCAGACCTTCCCGCGGAACATCTCGCCGTGCACGCCGAACCCTGAGACGGGGGAGAACTGCACCC
>CANJKD010000320.1 GCA_947474415.1 Burkholderiales bacterium
CTGGCCGGCTATTGCGAGACCGATGCGCTCGTCATCGACGACCATGGCAGCCGCGTGCGGCCTGCTGTCTGGGCCGTCTATGAACATGCGCTGCGGCGTTTCGGTGCGCTGCCCACGCTGGTCGAGTGGGACACCGACGTGCCGCCGCTCGACGTGTTGCTGGGCGAGGCGGCGCATGCGTCGAATCTGGTGCGTGGCTGCCTGGCCGAAACGTGCCCGGCACCAGCGCGAAACTAGCCGTGGCCCAGGACTCAGCTGTCGTCCAGGAAGCGCAGCGCCAGCGCGGACTGATCGCGGCCTTCGAAGTCGCCGGGTCCATGCCCTTGGGCCTTCGCGTGAGTGAATCTGGCACGCGCCTCGAACGCGGGCTGGAGGCCTACCGCGCCAACGCCGAAGCCATGGCGGACCGTGCGCTCGGCGCCGTGTTCGCCACGGTGCGAACCATGGTCGGGGCCGACGACTTCAAGCACCTCGCGCGTGAATTCTGGCGCGCCGCGCCACCGCTTTGCGGTGACCTCGGCGAGTGGGGAAGCGCGTTCCCGGGCTGGCTTGGCGCACACGCCGCGATGGCCGCTTGGCCCTACATCCCCGATTGCGCCCGGCTCGACCTGGCGCTGCACCTGAATGAGCGAGCGGCGGATGCATCGCTGGACGCTGCATCGCTGTCGCTGCTGGAAACGCACGACCCTGAGCGCTTGCGCCTGCAGTTGATGCCGGGTGTCAGCCTGATCTGCTCTGCCTGGCCCATCGCCACCATCCACGATGCCCATCAGGTGGCCGCAGATGAGACCGTGCAGGCGTTCCACGCCGTCCGTGGGGCACTGGCCATGCCGAGCGCTGAAAGCGTGCTGGTGGCCCGCAACGGCTGGCGCGCGGTGTTCGATCGGCTCGACGCGCCGGAAGTCGCCTGGACCCAAAGCCTGCTCGACGGCGCCAGCCTCGGCATCGCAATGGGCCAGGCGCGCGAGGGCTTCGACTTCGCCAACTGGCTGGGCAGGGCCTTGCGCGGCTCTTGGCTGAAAGGTGTCGCGGTCGCTGGCGACTAAACGCCCTCTTGCAGCTGATTCAGGGGCATGCCATGGCATTCGACACGACCACTTCCTTGCGAACCCGGCTTTGGACCATCGGTGAACGGGTACTCGGCGCTGTCGAATGGTTCCGGCCGCCGGCTCTGCTTGCCGCCCGCGTTTATGTGGCGTCGGTCTTCTTCCGGTCGGGACTGACGAAGCTGCGAGACTGGGACACCACGCAGGCGCTGTTCAACGACGAATACCACGTCCCCCTGCTCAACCCGAGCGTGGCTGCGTTCATGGGAACGGGTGCTGAACTGGCGCTGCCCGTGCTGTTGGTGGCAGGCTTGTTCGGCCGCTTCGCTGCGGCAGGCTTGTCGGTGCTGAACGTGGTGGCGGTGCTGAGTCTGACCGATATTCCGGAGGCCGCGCTGATGGGCCACGTGTTCTGGGGCAGCCTGCTGGCCGCGTTGTTGCTGTGGGGCCCGGGGTGCCTGTCGGTTGACCACTTCCTGATGCCGCGGCTGCGGGCCTGGGTCAACCGCCCATGAAAAAGGGCGCCGAAGCGCCCCGTGGGTTCAAACGTCGGGAGGCGTGGAATCAGACCGAAGCCTTGCGACGGCGCGTGATGGCGGCCACGGTGGCCAAGCCAGCCAGCATCAACGCATAGGTTTCGGGTTCCGGAACGCCCGGGGTGATGCTGCCGAAGGTCACGTCGTCGAACACGATCTGGTTCGCCACACCGGCGAAGCCTACTGACAAGGCCGTCCCGGCAAAGCCGATGCCCGATGGTGAGAACGGGCAGAAGCCTGCGCTGTAGCCAGGGCATGAGCCGGCGTTCGGGCTGAGGCTCAGGGTGGCCAGGACGTTGCCGGTTCCGTTCAAGCCGTCATACACGTTGATGGAGCCTGGCTGCGATGCTGAAACATAGTTGAACGAGAAGCCGGTGTCGAAGCCGGCCGCAACGTTCATGAAGGTTTCTGCGCCACTCAGGAAGAACAGCGCGCCTTTCTCCGAACCAGGAGCCAGGCCGCCGCGCGAGGTGTTCGAGCAAAAGTCCGTGGTGCTGTTCAGGCAGATCGCCTGCGCATTGCTGCTGAAACCGATGCCGAAGTTGGTGCCCGTGGTGCCGTCGCTGCTCACGCCACCGTTGTAGAAATTGTCAATGAAGGCATAACCTGAAGGGTAGGTGGCGTTGATGCCTTCGAAGTTCAGCGAGATGACAGCCGCGCTCGCCGAGCCAACGGCGCAGAGTGAAATGACAGCCGCCGCGACCGCGCTGATCGAAACTTTTTTCATTGAAGTCTCCAAAATGAATTGAGGGAAATCTGGATCTCGCGATCCTTTTCACAGATTAGGCTTCCGCCAAGGGGGGTGCATCCCCCTGTTCAAGGGGGTTTGTTGAACCTTGGGGGGTCCGTTTGACTTGGCGCAAGTTGCGCCTGCGGTGGCGCCGACGCGCGCGAAGTTCTCGGTTCAAGCGGGCTGGCGCCCGCTCGCCGTGGATCAATCCCGCAACCTGAAGTCGATCTGGAACGGCGCCGGCACGCGGCCATCGATGTCGCGCGGCAGCATTTCAGTGCGCTCGATGGCGCGCAGCACCGCGTCGTCCCACGACTTGACGCCACTGCTCTTCACCAGCCGCTTGCCGACGATGGTGCCGTCGGCCGCGAGCTTGACTTCGACCGTGGCCATCGGGTTGCCGTCCACGGTGTCGCTGAACAGGATGTTCGGCTTGATGCGCGCCATGATGCGCCCGGCGTAGCTGGCCGACGGGCCGCTGCTGCGTGCCGCGCTGCCGATGTCGGTGGCGCCGCCGGTGGCGCCGGCCTGGCCCAGCATGCGCTTCAGGTTCGCTTCCCTGATGGCGGCGCTTTGGGCGGCTGCCGCTTGCTCGCCTTTAACGCGTTCGGCGGCTTCGGCCTTGTCGGTCGCAGTTTTCCTCTGCGCCAGCGCTTCTTTCGCGCGCAGCTTGTCCCGCGTTGCCTTCTCAAGCTCGGCCCTTTCTCGCTCTGCCTTCTCCTGGTCTGCCTTTTGCCGGTCGGCCTTGTCGCGCACTGCCTTCGCGAGTTTCATCTGGCGCTGCTGCTGCTGCTCCTGGTCGGCCTGGACCCGCTTTGTTTCATCGCGTCGTGCCTGTTCGATGGCGATCTTCGGGTCGGGCAGGGCGCGTGGCGCCACCGGCTCTGCGGCCTTCACAAGCGGCTCGGGCCGCTTTACTTCCGCTGGCAGTTTGGTTGGCGCAGGTTCGGGCTCAACCGCCCGCGGTGCAGCGGCCTGCGGCACGGCCGACCACAGTTCGGCCGCCATCGTGGTGGGCTCGGAGTTGCGCCAATGCACGCCGAACGCCAGCGCTGCAATGAGCAGCACATGCGCCAGCAGCGCCAACCCCAGCGCCGGGCCACGCCCAGGTGGCGGGCGCGGCATGAACGGGTCGCGGCCCAGCGCGGCGGCGCTCATTGCGGTGCTTAGCTGCCCGCGCCGGCGTTCTTCACCGACAGGCCGACACGCTGCACGCCGGCACGCTGCAGCGTGTCCATGAGCCTCACCACGGCTTCGTACTTCACGTTGCGGTCGGCCGAGATCACGACCGGTGTGTTCGCATCGCCCCCTTGCAGCTCACGCACCTTCGCAGCGACCTCGCGCATCGCCACCGGTTGACCGTCCTTGCCGTCGATGCGCAGGCGCAGCTTCTCGTCACCCGCCACCACCACCTCGACCACATGCTCGGGCCGCTGCTGGCTCTTGCCCACGCTGGGAAGGTCGACGACGCCGGTGGTGATCAGCGGTGCCGTCACCATGAAGATGATCAGCAGCACCAGCATCACGTCGATGAACGGCACCATGTTGATCTCGCTGATGGTGCGGCGGCGTGACGCGCCGCGCAGGTTGACGGCGGCCATCTCAGTGCGTCGCTGCAGCGCTCGGCGCGCCGGCATTGCGTTGCAGGATGTTCGAGAACTCCTCGATGAAGGTCTCGAGCTGGATCGCAATGCGGTCGATGTCGCGCGCGAAGCGGTTGTAGGCGATGACCGCAGGGATGGCGGCGAACAGGCCGATGGCGGTGGCCACCAGCGCTTCGGCGATGCCGGGCGCCACGGTGGCGAGCGTCACCTGGGTCATGTTCGACAGGCCGACGAACGCATGCATGATGCCCCACACCGTGCCGAACAGGCCCACATAGGGCGACACCGAACCCACGGTGGCGAGGAACGACAGGTTCGATTCGATGGTATCGAGTTCGCGCTGGAAGCTGGCGCGCATCGCGCGGCGTGCGCCGTCGAGCAGCGAGCCGGGGTCGGTCACGCGGCGTTCGCGCA
>CANJKD010000321.1 GCA_947474415.1 Burkholderiales bacterium
CAGCTACCAACACGGAGATACATATTCTATAAGCTCGCTGTCGAATATGAACCTGCACGAGCGTATGTCGATAGAGGTGGGAAATCGGCCTGAATGGAGTTATGCTGCGTCGCACAACCTACCAGGCTGTCGGGGCATGACCCATAGAAACGATCCTGCAGGTGTGAATCGAGAGGTACCGTTCCCAAGGGCTAAGGCATGATCAGCGATGCGCGCCAAACGAAAAGGGGATAGGTTATTAGTTCGCAACTGTATCAAGCCGCCCCGATTGAACTGGCGCCGCATACGGAGCCGAGGACGGGATTCTCGACCAACAGGGTGATTCGTCTGCTGGATATCCTGCTGACGGTGCCGCTGCTGGTTTTCTTTCTACCCCTGATTGTGGTGATTGGGATCTTGGTGTGGGTTGTAGACCCAGGCCCCATCCTATTTCGCCATCGCCGTGTCGGCCATCAAGGCAAGGCCTTCTACTGCCTTAAGTTTCGATCAATGGTCGTCGATGCGGAACGGAAGCTTGAGGAGGTACTTGCCAGCGATCCCGCCATTCGTGCTGCGTGGCTGCGCGATCACAAGCTGCCCAGCGATCCGCGTATCACCAAAATCGGCAAGTTTCTCCGCGCGTCAAGTCTCGACGAACTTCCTCAGTTGTTCAACGTACTGCGCGGGGAGATGAGTTTGGTCGGGCCACGGCCGATCGTTGAAGCGGAGGTTCCTCGCTATGGCCGCTATATTGCCGATTACTACGCGGTGCGTCCGGGCGTCACGGGCCTGTGGCAGATCGGCGGGCGAAGCGATACCAGCTATCGTCGACGTGTCGCGTTTGACATTACGTTCGCTCGTTCCCGGTCACCTGGTCTATACATCAAGATTCTAGTATTGACCGTGCCCGCCGTGCTGCTGGCGCGAGGGTCCTACTAAGCTGGCACCATGATCCTTGCAGTCTGTCTGCTGGGATTGTCGCTTGCTAGATCGAGATAGCCGTGAAGACACCTGGGTGTCTTGGCCGTTTCCGTCAGCCGGTAAGTTATCAGTTAGAGTTTAGGCTTAGGGCGTCCGTCCAGGAGGATCGATGCCACTTACTGTCACCGCCCAGATCGTTGATACCGGTTCGGCGCAACGCGCCGAACGCAAGCTCGTCGATCGCGCCAGCACATTACGCGTGCTGGAAAGCCGGCCATATGACGCCCATGTTGAGAATCTGTCCGCGACCGGGTGCCTGCTGAGCTCCAGCGTCGCGCTCAGCCCGGGCACAAGGATTCGCCTTGGCCTGTCGGGTGGCGGAGTTGTGGAAGGCACCATAATTCGCCAACTTGGCAACCTGTTCGGTTGTGAATTCGTCCGTCCCCTGACGCGGGAGCAGATGCAAGCTGCGTTCGGGACTGATGCGCTCGTACAAGGAAGATTTGCCCCCGCGTTGGAGGCAACAGCCGTCATCGACGCTGCACGTTGGCCGCGCCCACTTCGCGCCACAATCATGATCGGCCTTGCCGTGCTTTCCTGGCTTACGATTTTGATAACGATCGAGATGCTCCGCTCTTGAGCCTCTTTTCCGCATAAAAGGCCGAGGAGCTTATCCGCCAAACATCCTTGATGAGGGGTCAACCAACCCGTTTCATCATTGCTTGGACGTTAACCGCCTAGGACGTGCGCGGGCCGGCCGGATGTTCATGCTCCGGGGTCTAATCCTCCCGAGGGCTATTTGCCGATGCTAAAAAAGGTTTTGGACACGATCGTGGCAGCAACGTTGCTGTCCAGCGTTTCCGCTTGCGGGAACGACGTCGGCACGACGACGACGTCGCCAACCTCCAGTGGGGTAACCGTGGTAGCGGGCGGCAGCGCAGCAAGTAGCAGCTCTACCGCGGTGTGGTCGGCAGGCCTCGCTCCCGCTGAAGGAACAAGTGCTCAACCGGAAGGCTTCCAATTTGGTACCCAGACCCACTTCAGCCAGGGGTGGGATGCGGCTCTGCTAAATCTCACCTCACAGCTCGGCACTCGAATGATTCGGGACACCGTCAGTTGGGCGAGCGTTGAACGGGTTCGCGGCCAATATGATTTCAGCGGCAGCGCAGTAGCAACATTGGATCGCTTCTGCGCTGGGGGCGGCAAAATCACGCTGACGATCGTTCCCAAGAACGCACTCTATGATAGGGGGGTGTCGGTCTACAGCGCCGATGGCCAAACCGGTTATGCCAATTATCTTGTGGCACTAGCCGAGCGATTTGGACCTTGTCTGTCCGCGCTAGAGATCGGCAACGAAGTCAATGGCGGGACAACCCTTGACTATCCGGCAGGATATGATCGCGCCACCACCTACGTTTCGACTCTGCGCACGCTCCACCCACGCGTTAAGGCTATCGCAGCAGGTGTCACCATACTCGGCGGCTCTACCAATGCGATCGGCACGGGTTTCTTGGACTCGCTGTTTGCCGTTGGAATGCTAAGCGTCATCGATGCGGTAGCGGTTCATCCCTACCGAAGCACCCCTGAAGGCATCGACATCGAGATCGGGCACCTCAAGGATGTCATGGCGCGCTACGGCACGCCAAAGCCGATCTGGGCGACTGAATACAGCTTTGGCCTGAGCAACCAGCGGGAGCAGGCTGCAGCGCTCGTTAAATCGGTTGTCCAGCTTTATGCCAGCGGCGTCACGCACGCGAACTGGTATGCGTTAATCGAACAGAAGACCTTCCCGAACATGGGTCTTTTTGTTGGGCAGAGCCCAAAAATGTCGGCGACAGCCTTCCGCATGCTTCAGGACAAGCTCCTCCCATATGGGGCGCCCGTCCGGATCGATACGCAGGGGCGGCCCATTAATCTGTTCAGGATCGGCACCAACCGCTGGGTCGTCTGGGGCGGCGACACGGTGGTCAACTTCGGCAGCGGCGCAACGGTACGCGACCTCCTCGGTAATCAGCTGGAGAGTGGTGGTCGCGTGGTCGCCACCACCGAACCAGTGATTGTTGAGAACGCGTCAAGCTACGCCTTGGAGGATGGGTCTGTCGTCGCCGACAGCCTGTATCAATTCGGATTGGGAAATTGGAGCTACCTTCGCCGCGATAAGTCAGGGGTAGAAACGCCCCTGGGTTGGTTCGACAACGATTTCACCAGCTATTTCGGGGATCGCTGGTCGAAGCCACTCCGCATCAATAATGATAGCGCCGCAACAGCTGGTGATGCAGCCAACCCGATCCGCGCCGTCGTCCGCTACATGGCTCCGCAAACGATGAGCGTCGACGTCGGCGTTTGCCTCAGCAAAACAGTCGGGGGTGATGGCATCGATTACCTGGTGGAGAAGAATGGCACACCGGTCACGGCAGGCGTGCTGACGAACAGCGCGATCTTGGCGGGCATGAGGATGGATCTTGCTCCCAATGACCGGGTCGATGTCTCGTTTGGCCCCAACAAGATCGCTGGGACTGACGCACTGCGCTATCGCATCGTCATCCGTCGTGGTGGAGGAAGTGCGGCTGAGGTTTGCAGCACAAACAGCTTCTAGCCTGAACATCAGAGTCTTGGTAAACCGTAGCGCTTTCTCACATCGGGAAGAGCGCCATGGTGCGCCAATCATCAGCGCTGTGACGGATCAATGCCCAGCTGAGACACTTCCTCCTCCCAGAATAGCGCCCAACAGCGTAGAGGGGCTCATCGAAGCCACATCCTAGAGGGACAGCCATGCTTGCAGATGACGTATCGCGCCGAGGCATTCTCCGTTCGGTTTTGGCTACGCCCCTCCTTGCCCTCGCCCCTATGGCTCGGGAACTTGAACCACGCAACCGCGTGATGGTGCAAGGGCGCCCGCAGGATACGGGGTCACCTTACAAGCTTCGTCCGATTATGGTGGCGCTCGATGCGCTTGGCGGCGTCCGCAGGATGCGCTGCCGCATTCCCTATCAAGGCACGGCGGGCTGGAACACCTATGTCGGCTTGGCGCGTGCAGGCGTAACGTTCTGCTTCACCTTGTCGACTCGGCCGCTGGCAACGACCATCCAGGACCTCAGAGCATTCACCAGGGTTGCACCTAGTGCGATATGGGCGCTTGAATTCCCCAACGAGCCCGATCTCAATCCGGTTACTTATGCTGGAATGACCGACCGTCGGCTCGGCGCCAGAACGGGCAATGCGCCCGCGCTGATCGCCTTCTGTACGGATGCCCATCGCCTGATCCGCGCCACGCCCGAGTTGCGCGCAGTACCGATCATTGCGTTCAACGACTATATGCAGCGCGAACAAGTTCGGTTGGCTGATTATGGCAACAGCCACATCTACCCTAAGCAAGACGCCGATGTTGGCAGGATCATCACACGCTGGCGCGAGGGAGTGC
>CANJKD010000322.1 GCA_947474415.1 Burkholderiales bacterium
CGGATTTGGCGAAGATGCCGCACGTGCTGGTGGCCGGTACCACGGGTTCGGGCAAGTCGGTGGGTATCAATGCGATGATCCTGAGCCTTTTGTACAAGGCCGAGGCGCGTGATGTGCGCTTGCTGATGATTGACCCGAAGATGCTGGAGATGAGCGTCTACGAAGGCATTCCGCACCTGCTGTGCCCGGTCGTCACCGACATGAAGCTGGCCGCCAATGCGCTCAACTGGGGCGTCGGCGAGATGGAGCGCCGCTACAAACTGATGAGCAAGATGGGGGTGCGCAACCTCGGCGGCTACAACAAGAAGATCGACGAAGCCAAGGAGCGCGGCGAACTGATCCCGAACCCGTTCAGCCTCACACCCGAGCAGCCCGAACCGCTGGACCGGTTGCCCAATGTGGTGATCGTGATCGACGAACTGGCCGACCTGATGATGGTCGTCGGGAAGAAGATCGAGGAGCTGATCGCGCGCCTGGCGCAGAAGGCGCGCGCTTGCGGCATCCACCTGATTCTTGCCACGCAGCGGCCCAGCGTCGACGTCATCACCGGCCTGATCAAGGCCAACATCCCGACGCGTCTTTCGTTCCAGGTCAGCAGCAAGATCGACTCGCGCACCATCCTCGACCAGATGGGCGCCGAGGCCTTGCTCGGCATGGGCGACATGCTCTACATGCCCTCGGGCACCGGCTTTCCGGTCCGCGTCCACGGCGCCTTCGTCAGCGACGAAGAGGTGCACCGTGTCGTCGAATACCTGAAGAGCCAGGGCGAGCCGAACTACATCGAGGGCATTCTGGAAGGCGGCGTGCTCGACGACGGCCCCGACGCGCTGACGAGCGAGGGCGGCGTGATGGGCGGGGGTGAGTCCGACGCCATGTACGACCAGGCCGTGGCCATCGTGCTGCAGCACAAGCGCGCCTCGATCTCGCTGGTGCAGCGCCACCTGCGCATCGGCTACAACCGCGCCGCACGGCTGCTGGAACAAATGGAGAAATCCGGGCTCGTATCCAGCATGTCCACGAACGGCAACCGCGACATCATCGTCCCGGCACGCGCCGAATGAAAAAAGCCCTGATCGCTGCCACTCTTGGGTTCGTTTCGCTGCTGGCGCACGCCGATGCCGTCGACACCCTGAAAGACTTCATCCGCGAGGTGAAGACCGGCCGCGCCCAGTTCACGCAGACCGTGACCTCGCCCGATGGCGCGAAGAAGAAGGCATCGAGCGGCAGCTTCGAATTCGCGCGGCCCAACCACTTCAGGTTCGCGTATTCCAAGCCGTTCGAGCAACTCGTCGTCGCAGATGGCCAGAAGGTCTGGATCTTCGATGCCGACCTGAACCAGGCCAGCTCGCGCAAGTTCTCGTCGGCCCTCGGCGCCACGCCGGCTGCACTGCTGGCGGGCGGTTCGCTCGACAAAGACTTCGACCTCGCGCCTGTCTCCGTCAAAGACGCGGCAAAAGATGGCCTGGCCTGGGTGCAGGCCACGCCGAAGCTGAAGGAAGGCGCGCTCAAGTCGGTGCGCGTCGGCTTTCGTGGCAAGGACCTGGCGGCGGTCGAGATCATCGACGCCTTCGATCAGCGTTCCTTGCTGCAATTCAGCCAGTTCGTTGCCGGCGTCAAATTTCCCGACGACACGTTCCGCTTCACGCCGCCGGCGGGCGCCGACGTGATCGAGCAGTGATCTCACCTTGAGCGACGATTCCCCGCGCCTGCCGCTCGACGACGAGCTCGATGCGCCACTCGCCGAGCGCCTGCGCCCGAAGACGCTCGACGAGGTCATCGGCCAGCAGCACCTGCTCGGGCCCGGCAAGCCCTTGCGTGCGGCCTTCGAATCGGGGCGGCTTCACTCGATGATCCTGTGGGGCCCGCCGGGTGTCGGCAAGACGACGCTGGCGAGGCTCGTGGCGCAGGGTTTCGACGCGCAGTTCATTGCGATCTCGGCCGTGCTCGGTGGCGTGAAGGACATTCGCGACGCAGTCGAACGTGCGCAGGTGGCGCGAAGCAGCCAGCGCCGCACCGTCGTCTTCGTCGACGAGGTGCACCGCTTCAACAAGGCGCAACAAGATGCCTTCCTGCCGCACGTCGAATCCGGCCTGTTCATCTTCATCGGCGCGACTACTGAGAACCCGTCGTTCGAGGTGAACTCGGCGCTGCTGTCACGCGCCACGGTGCATGTGCTCAAGTCGCTCGGTGAAGACGACCTGCGCGAGTTACTGACGCGCGCGGCCGCGCTGGTGAATGCACCGCCGCTGAGCGATGCGGCGCGCGACCGCCTCGTCGCCTATGCCGACGGCGACGCGCGGCGGCTGCTGAACTCTTACGAGAACCTGGTCGGCATGGCGGGCGCGGTGGCAGCCATCGACGAAGCCTTGCTGGAAAAATCGCTGGGCGAACAACTGCGCCGCTACGACAAGGGTGGCGAGCAGTTCTACGACACCATCTCGGCGCTGCACAAGGCTGTGCGCGGCAGCGACCCCGATGCCGCGCTCTACTGGTTCGTGCGCATGCTCGATGGTGGCGTCGACCCACGCTACGCGGCGCGCCGGCTGGTGCGCATGGCCAGTGAAGATATCGGTCTGGCTGACCCGCGCGCGCTGCGCCTCGCGCTCGATGCCACCGAAACCTACGAACGGCTCGGCTCGCCCGAGGGCGAACTCGCGCTCGCGCAGGCCGTCGTCTACCTCGCCGTGGCGCCGAAGAGCAACGCGGTCTACGCGGCGTACAAGGCGGTGCGCGCGTTCATCAAGAACGACGGCACGCGCGCAGTGCCGCTGCGCCTGCGCAACGCCCCCACGGCCCTGATGAAGGACCTGGACTATGGCAAGGGTTACCGCTACGCGCATGACGAGCATGGCGGCTTCGCGGCCGGCGAGCGTTACTGGCCTGACGACATCGAGCCGCCGCGCTTCTACGAGCCCGTTGATCGCGGCCTGGAAATCCGCATCGGCGAGAGGCTGCGCGAGCTGCGCCGGCTCAACGAAGCCGCGCTCAAACCACGCTAGAGGCGGGCCGAGCGCCGGGCCGCTCCCCGGGGCCACGAAGAGGCCCACCTCGTGGCCCGCGTCGGCCCGAGTTCAAACGGCGGACCGTCGGGCCTGCACGCCCGACGAGGGGGCCGCTTCTCCTGACAGCATTCGGGCACTTTGTCATCGGGTAAGTCAGAGCCAGCGGGCTGTGGGCCCGAACCTAGAATTCGCACCACTTTGACGCGCTCGAGGCCCGAACGGGCGGGTTCATCGAGACCGTGGCCGGGATATTGCTACCGGCTTGCACACGGCAAACTACACCCGCACTGCCTTCGCTGGAAGCTGGTGGAACGGGCAGACAACGCAGGAGAAGCGAATCATGGACACCTTCATCCAGCAGATCATCAATGGCCTGGTGCTCGGCAGCGTATATGCGCTGGTGGCATTGGGCTACACGATGGTCTACGGCATCATCAACCTGATCAATTTCGCGCACGGCGAGGTGCTGATGGTGGGTGCCCTGACGAGCTGGACGGTGGTCACCGCGCTGGCCGGCATGGGCCTGCCAGGCTGGCTGCTGCTGCTGATCTCATTGATTGCTGCAATCGTCGTGTGCTCCGTCCTGAACTACAGCATCGAGAAGATCGCCTACCGGCCGCTGCGCAACGCGCCGCGCCTGGCACCGCTGATCACGGCGATGGGCATGAGCCTGCTGCTGCAGACGCTGGCCATGATCATCTGGAAGCCGAACTACAAGTCGTTCCCGATCCTGCTGCCCGGTGATCCGCACAGCATCGGCGGCGCGGTCATCAACAACGTGCAGATCATGATCCTGATCGTCACTGCCGTGACCCTCAGCGGGCTGATGTACCTGGTGAACAAGACCAAGCTCGGCCGCGCCATGCGCGCCACCGCCGAGAACCCGCGCGTCGCCGGTCTGATGGGCGTCAAGCCCGACGCGGTGATCTCCGCCACATTCGTCATCGGCGCCGCGCTGGCCGCGCTGGCAGGCGTGATGTACGCCGCCAACTACGGTTCGGTGCAGCACACGATGGGCTTCCTGCCGGGCCTGAAGGCCTTCACTGCGGCGGTGTTCGGCGGCATCGGCAACCTCGCCGGTGCGATGGTGGGTGGCGTGCTGCTCGGCTTGATCGAGTCGCTTGGCGCAGGCTACATCGGCGCACTCACCGGCGGCGTGATCGGCAGCAACTACCAGGACATCTTTGCCTTCATCGTGCTCATTCTCGTGCTGACGTTGCGCCCGCAAGGCCTGCTCGGCGAGCGTGTGGCCGACCGAGCCTGAACCGGAGCGCCCCATGAAAAGCAAC
>CANJKD010000323.1 GCA_947474415.1 Burkholderiales bacterium
CATCACCTACGACGAGAACGGCGGCTTCTACGACCACGCCACCGTGCCTGCCGGCGACGATTTGGGCCCCGGCACGCGCATCCCGGCGCTGATCGTCTCGCCGTTCGCGAAGCGCGGCTTCATCGACAAAACGCCGTACGACACCGGTTCGATCCTGCGCTTCATCACGCGCCGCTGGGCGCTGGAGCCGCTGCCCGGCATCACCGAACGCGACACCGAATTGCGGCGCAATGGCAGCGCGCCGATGGGCGACCTGAGCGCCGCGCTGGGCCTCGCAGGTTAGCCGGCGGTCTTCGTCACCCAGGTCACCCCAGGCGCCGTGCAGGCGTAAGATAGTGTGATCACGGGCGTATATACATCCAAAGGGGCATGCATGAGCGAAACGAAGGAGCGGCAGGAACGGTACGAAGGCACGGTCGTCCAGGTCGGCAACTCGCGCGGCATACGCCTGCCAGCCGGGTTCTTCAACGCGCACACCGAATTCACCGGCAAGGTTCAGGTGACGGTGGTGGCTGATGGCGCCGTCCTGCTTTCAGCGAAGAAAGCGCCCCCGCGCAAGACCAAGGGCGACGAAGTTGATCCGGTGGTGGCCGGCTTTCTCCAGTTCATGGAGGCACAGATGACCAAGCACCCGCAACACATCGTTGCGGCCGACACCGATCAGCTTCGCCGCATCGGCAAGCTGGTCAAGGGCGTGAAGGTGGCTTAGGGCTGGTCCGTGATCGCCAACGGCCGGAGCCTCTACTACTACCGCAGCTTCAAGGCGGCTCTCGACGAACTCGAAGCGGTGGTGAGCAAGCTCGCGGCGAATGACCCCGCCGGCTACAAGACCCATCCCAAGACCAAGCTGCTGGCGTCGGTCTATCGAGCCATCACCGTACTGGTACCGGCCAACCCCGACGCGCCGGACTTCCGGCTCGGCAAGATCCTCGGCTCCGACAACACGAACTGGCGGCGCGTGAAGAAGGGTATGCCGGACCGGTACCGGCTCTTCTCCCGGTTCGCATCGAGCCCGGTCAATGTCATCGTCTATGTCTGGTTCAACGACGAAGACACCTTGCGCAAGTCCGGCTCGAAGACAGATGTGTACGACGCCTTCAAGCGGATGCTTGCCCGAGGCGAAGTGCCAGGGGGCATCGACGACTTGCTGCGAGAGGCGAGCGATTGATCGCCGCGCAGGTGGTGCCGAAATGGATGAGGTGTTCTCGGGCAACTTGTCGGACGCCGACTTCTTGGGCTACGCGACGACGCTGATCGGCAAGATGGTGGCCGACCCCACGCTGCAGGAGCAGGCTCAGGCCAACGACACGGTTGAGGCCTTCGGCAACGGAGCATATGAAACCAAGCTGAACAACGCCGTGGTGGATGTGCTCGATGGACACACCGCCATGGCCGATCAGGCGCTGCGGCATCCGAGGGTGTTCAAGGGGCTGGCCGAGTTGCTGGTGGACGAGGTGTATCGGCGGTTGCGTGATAAAGCGGAAGCGCCGGGGTCTGCATAGAGGAGGTTGAGTACATTTTGGACGCTCATACCGGTGGCCCGTGCTACGCCGCCCCGGACGGAATGGGCCTCACCACAAAGCGGCCTCGCCGGGGCGGCTTGCCGCTCAGGCCTTGGCCGTGGCGGCCTCGGCAGCCGGCTTGCGGTGCAAGGTCTTACCCAGCCACAGCATCGCGTCGTCGACGATGCTGAAGATCACCGGGATCACCAGCAGGCTGATGAAGGTGGAGGTGATCAGCCCGCCGATCACAACGATCGCCATCGGCGCGCGGAAGCTCGGGTCGACGCCGATGCCGAGTGCGATCGGCAGCATGCCGGCGCCCATCGCGATGGTCGTCATCACGATGGGCCGGGCGCGCTTGTGGCAGGCGTCGAGCAGTGCCTCGGTGCGCGTCATGCCGCGGTCGCGCTGCGCCATGATGGCGTACTCGATCAGCAGGATCGAGTTCTTCGAGGCCACGCCCATCAGCATGATCAGACCGATCATCGACGGCATCGAGATCGCCGCATGGGTGACGAACAGCGCCAGGAACGCACCCGGAATCGCCAGCAGCAAGGCGCCCAGAATGCTCACCGGCTGCACGAAGCTGTGGAACAGCAGCACCAGCACGATGTAGATGCACAACACGCCGGTCAGCATCGCCAGGCCGAAGCTCGCGAACAGCTCGCCCATCGCCTCCGCATCGCCCACCGTCGCCTGCGTCACGCCGGGCGGCAAGTTCCTGAGGCTTGGCAATGCCAGCACCTGCTTTTCCACCTGGCCGAGCGGCTGCTGGTTCAGTTCGATCTCGAAGTTGATGTTGCGCTGGCGGTCGTAGCGGTCGATCTGCGCCGGCCCGCTGTCGATGGCCAGCGTGGCCACGTTGCCCAGCATCACCGGGCCGCGTGCACCGGGCACGGCCAGGCGCGAGAGCAGGTCGAGGTCGGTGCGCGCATCGGCCTTCAGCTTCACGACGATGGGCACCTGGCGCTGGCTCAGGTTCAGCTTCGGCAGGCTCTGGTCGTAGTCGCCGGCGGTGGCGATGCGCAGGGTGTCAGCGATGGCCGCGCTGGTCACGCCCAGGTCGGCGGCGCGCGCGAAGTCGGGCCGCACGATCAACTCGGGGCGCACCAGGCTGCTGGTGGACGTGACGTTGCCGATGCCGGAAATGGTGCGCAGCTCGCGCTCGACGGCGCGGGCATGTGCGCCCAGCGCGTCGCCGTCTTCACCGGCCAGCACCAGCACGTATTTCTCGCTGGAGCCGCCGAAGCCGACCTTGATGCGCGCGCCCGGCAACACGTCGAGCGCGGTGCGCAACTGCGCTTCGATGGCCTGCTTGCTGACGCCCGCGCGTTCGCCGCGCGGTGTCATGTTGATGGTCAGGGTAGCCTTGCGCACTTCGGCGGCGCCGCCGGGCGCGAACGGGTCGGCGCCGGTGTTGCCACCGCCGACTGCGGTGTAGATCAGCTTCACTTGGTCGTTCTTGCGCACGATCTCGCGTGCCGCCTCGGCCGCGGCAAAGGTCTGCGCAAAGGTGGCGCCGGGCGGCAGCGAGATCGACACCTGGGTCTGCGACAAATCGTCGGGCGGCAGGAAGCCGGTGGGCAGCAGCGGCACGAGCGCGAACGAACCCACGAGGAACACGGTGGCTGCGATGGTGGTCCACACGCGGTGCTTCAGGCAGGCCTGGACCCAGCGCATGTAGACCGTGAGCCAGCGCCCTTCCTGCTCTTGCTTCTTCGGCACCTTCAGGAGGTAGGCCGCCATCATCGGCGTGAGCAGGCGCGCCACCACCAGCGAGAAAAACACCGCGATCGCCGCCGTCCAGCCGAACTGCACGAAGAACTTGCCCGGCACGCCGGCCATGAAGGCGGTCGGCAGGAACACCGCGATGAGCGTGAAGGTGGTCGCGATCACCGCCAGCCCAATCTCGTCAGCCGCTTCCATCGCAGCCTGGAACGGTGTCTTCCCCATTCTGAGATGCCGCATGATGTTCTCGATCTCGACGATCGCGTCGTCGACCAGAATGCCGATCACCAGCGACAGCGACAGCAGCGTGACGATGTTCAGCGAGAAGCCGAACAGGTACATCACGCCGAAGGTCGGAATCGCCGACAGTGGCAGCGCGGTGGCAGACACCAGCGTGGCACGCCAGTCGCGCAGGAACAGGTAGACCACCAGCACCGCGAGCGCCGCGCCTTCGTAGAGCAGCAGCATCGAGCCGCTGTAGTTCTCCTGCACCGGGTCGACGAAGTTGAAGGCCTCGGTGACGACGATTTCGGGGTGCGCCGCGCGCAAGACATCGAGCTGCTTGCGCACGCCCTCGGCCACCTCGGTCTCGCCCGCACCGCGCGTGCGCGTGATCTCGAAGCCGACCACCGGCTTGCCGTTCAGCAGCGCGGCCGAGCGCTGCTCGGCCACCGTGTCGCTCACACTGGCGACCTGGTCGAGGCGAATGCGCCGGCCGTCGCCGAGCGTCACTTCCAGGCGCGCCAGTTCGTCGGCCGACTTCACGGTGGCGATGGTGCGCACCGACTGCTCGGCGCCGCCCACATCGGTGCGCCCGCCCGAGGCTTCCTGCTGCACCTGGCGCAACTGGCGCGAGATGTCGGCGGCCGACGCGTTCAGCGCCTGCAGCCGGGCCGGGTCGAGCCCGACGCGCACCTCGCGCGTGACGCCGCCGACCCGCGCCACCGCACCGACGCCGCGCACGCTCAGCATCGTCTTCGCGACCGTGTTGTCGACAAACCAGCTCAGCGCCTCGTCGTCCATCCGGCTCGACGACACGGTGTAGGTCAGGATCGGC
>CANJKD010000324.1 GCA_947474415.1 Burkholderiales bacterium
CGGCGCCGACAGCGTTGAGCAGCGTGGCCAGGGCGGTGCCCACGGCCAGCCCGACGAGCATGAAAGGCCAGCGCGGCAGCGCGCGGTGCGCGGCCAGCGCTGCCAGCAGCGTGACGCCTCCCACCGCCAATGCCCCGGGCCGCACGGCGCCCAAGTGTTCGCCCAGATGCGCGAGCAGCGCGCCGGTGCCGTGCCGGTCGGCCGCCGGCAGGCCGAGCAGGTCGGTCAGCGAATGCAGTGCGATCAGGGCCGCAGCGCCGCTGGTGAAGCCGCGCAGCGCCGAAGGCGAAATCAGGTTCGCAATCGAGCCGAGCCGCAGCGCGCCGATCAGCCACTGCATCACACCGACCATCACCGTGACCGCCAGCGCGAGTTGGATGTAGGCCGGCGAGCCGATCACCGCGAGCGGCGCGAGCGTGGCAACCAGGGCCAGCGAGTTGGCGTTGGTGGGCCCCGACACCACATGCCAGCTTGACCCGAACAGCGCCGCCACCACGCAAGGCACGATGGCGGTGTACAGGCCGTACTCAGGCGGCAGCCCGGCCAGCGTGGCGAACGCGAAGCCCTGCGGCAGGACCAGCAACGCACCGAGGACGCCAGCGATCAAGTCGGCCCGCAGCGTGTGCCGGTCGACGATGCGCACCCAGGGCCCGAAGGCCCGCACGAGGAGGTCAGTCATAGGCGCTGATTGTGCCGCCCGCCTGCACTGCAACGGCAGACCGCCAGCCGCGCCATCCAAGGCACCAGCTTGCGTTCGGCCCGGCGCATCAGCAGGACGAAGCGACAGGCCACCCAACCGATCACGATGATGCCCATAACGACGATGTCGGTGCACACCAAGTTCGATTCACGCAGCACCCTCTGCACGTCGCCAGATGCCGTACCGACGTGGCCGGGCTACACTTTACCCATGCATTCCCGCCTTCGCCTCGCCCTGATGTGGCTGCTGCTGCTCGCCCTGCCGCTGCAAGGCGTTGCGGCGGCGACCATGCTGCATTGCGGGCCGGGGCACCACGGCATGCAGGCAGCGGATGCGCCCGTGGCGCACCACCATTCGGCCGAAGATTCAGGCCATCACCACGGCGAAGCCGGCCACGTTGATGCGGCAATGCACGCCGGCCATGGCGGTGACCACGCGCCTTCCGCCGCCGACATCGCCAAGCTGTCGAAGTTCAAGTGCAGCGCCTGCGCGTCGTGTTGTCTGGGCCTGGCCCTGCCCACGGCGGTGTTCGCACTCAACACCTTCGCGCCGGCCGATGCCCCGGCCTTCGTCGTCTGCGTCGAGCCTGTCGGCTTCTTCACCGACGGACCGGACCGACCTCCCCGACTCCACCTCGCCTGACCGGCGCCGCGTGCGCCACCACACGGCCGTGGCCGTGTGAACTTCGCATCGTCGACACGATGCAGCGCACGCTTCATTGACCGCATCCGGTGGCGCCATGCCATCGGCATTCGAGACGAGGTTTTCATGTTTCCGACTTCCAAGGCGGCCTGGCTGCCGTTGCTGGCCGCCGCCTGCATACCGTTCACGTCAGCCGCCCGGCCCGACCCGGCCGACCCGAAGGCGCCGGTGCCTGCCGTCAGCTACCGCTCACCGTTGGCCGCGTACCAGCCCTATGCCGAGGTGCCGGTCGCGCCCTGGCGCGAGTCGAACGACAAGGTTCGGGAGCGCGGCGGCTGGCGCGCCTATGCCCGTGAGGCCAGCCAAGCCGAGGCCACGCCCGCCGTGCCAGAGGCGGCGTCCCAACCTACCACCGGTGGCCATGCGGGTCACACCGGTCATGCCGCACCCAACCCGAAGTGAGGTGACAGCCATGCGATCGTCCTTCCCCCAACCCGCCCGCAGCCGGCTCCCCGTCGCCGCATTGCTAACCCTCATCTTGAGCGGCTGCGCCACACTCAGCGAAGACGCCGGCTTCGCGCCGCTCGCGCAAACCGCGCAATCCCGTCTCGGCAAGGAACTGACGTGGCAGCGCACCGACGCCGACCGCAGCCGCGTCGATCGGCGGGTGGCGGAACTGCTGCAACAGCCCTTATCGGCCGACGATGCGGTGCAGATCGCGCTGCTGAACAACCCCGGCCTGCAGGCTTCGTTCCACGAGCTCGGCATTGCCGACGCCGAACGCGTGCAGGCCGGCCGCCTGCCCAACCCCGGCTTCACGTTCGGGCGGTTTCGGCAGGGTTCCAGCGCCGAGATCGATCGCAGCCTGCAGTTCAACCTGGTGAGCCTGCTGATGCTGCCGACGCTGCAACAACTGGAATCGCGGCGCTTCGAGCAGACGCGGGGGGCGCTGACCCTGGGCGTGCTGGCGCTGGCCTCGCAGACGCGCAAGGCGTACATCACCGCACTCGCCGCCGACCAGACCGTGCGCTACACGCGGCAGGTACAAGACGCGGCCGAAGCCGGCGCCGAACTCGCGCGCCGTCAGGCCCAGGCCGGCAACTGGAACAAGCTGCAGCAGGCGCGCGAGCAGGGCTTCTACGCCGATGCGGCACTGAACCTGGCGCGTGCCGAGCAGGCGCGCAACGCGGCCCGCGAGCAGCTGACACGGCTGATGGGGTTGTGGGGCGCACCGGCGCAGTTCCGCCTGCCCGACCGCCTGCCCGACCTGCCCAAGACGCCGGACGACCAGCCCGACATCGAGCAGACGGCAATCGACCAGCGCCTCGACGTGCAGGCGGCGCGCGCGGCCACGGCGCAGCTCGCGCAAAACCTCGGCCTGACCCGCGCAACCCGTTTCGTCAACGTGCTGGAACTTGGCGCGGTGCGCAACTCCTACAGCGATGCGTCCCCGCAGCGCGGCTATGAGGTCACGCTGGAATTGCCGCTGTTCGACTGGGGCGAGGCACGCGTCGCCAAGGCCGAGGCGATCTACGGGCAGGCCATGGCGCGCACCGCGCAGACCGCCATCGACGCGCGCAGCGAAGTGCGTGCCGCCTACGCCGCGTACCGCAGCAGCCACGACATCGCGCGCCACTACCGCGACGAGATCGTGCCGCTTCAGCGCCGCATTTCCGAGGAAAACCAGCTGCGCTACAACGGCATGCTGATCGGCGTGTTCGAGCTGCTCGCCGATGCGCGTTCGCAGATCGGCAGCGTGAACGGCTACATCGAGGCGCTGCGCGACTTCTGGCTCGCGCAGGCCGACCTCGACATGGCCCTGATCGGCCCGCCCCGCCCCACTGCACCGTCAGCCATGCCGACCGCCACCGCCGATGGTGGCGCGGCCACGCACTGAACCGAGAACCTCAGCCATGTTTTCCAGACGAACTTTTTTCCGCAGTGCCGGTGCTGCCGGTGCCGCAGTGGCTGCGGCCTCGGTCAGCAAGGTAGCAATGGCCGCCTTGCCCGAACCGGTGACGCAGACCACGCCCGACACGATGCCGCCCCTGGTGCCGAACACCGGGCGGCCCTACAACCCCGTCGTCACCCTGAACGGCTGGACGCTGCCCTGGCGCATGAACAACGGCGTGAAGGAATTCCACCTCGTCGCCGAGCCCGTGGTGCGCGAGATGTCACCCGGTTTCAAGGCCCATCTGTGGGGTTACAACGGCCAGTCGCCGGGGCCGACCATCGAGGTGGTCGAAGGCGACCGGGTGCGCATCTTCGTCACCAACAAGCTGCCCGAACGCACCACCGTGCACTGGCACGGCCAGCGCCTTCCGAACGGCATGGACGGCGTGGCGGGCCTCACGCAAGTGGGCATTCAACCCGGCAAGACCTTCGTCTACGAGTTCGTGGCGCGCCGCCCCGGCACCTTCATGTACCACCCGCATGCGGACGAGATGACGCAGATGGCGATGGGGATGATGGGCACCTGGATCACCCATCCCGCGCTTTCAAAAGGCGCAAAACACCCGCTGATCGACGAGGTCGACCGCGACTTCGTCTTCCTGCTCAACGCCTACGACATCGACCCCGGCGCCTACACGCCGAAGACCATGACGATGCTCGATTTCAACCTCTGGTCGTGGAACAGCCGCGTATTTCCCGGCATCGCCCCGCTGGTGGCGCGCCAGGGCGACAAGGTGCGCATCCGCATCGGCAACCTGACGATGACGAACCACCCGATCCACCTCCACGGCCACGAGTTCATGGTGACCGGCACCGACGGCGGGCCCGTGCCGAAGAGCGCGCGCTGGCCCGAGGTGACCACCGACGTGGCGGTGGGCCAGATGCGGCAGATCGATTTCATCGCTGACGAGGAAGGCGACTGGGCCTTCCACTGCCACAAGAGCCACCACACGATGAACGCGATGGGCCACAACGTGCCGACC
>CANJKD010000325.1 GCA_947474415.1 Burkholderiales bacterium
CATCGATCAGGAAGGTGCTGCGCTCGATGCCCTTGACCTTCTTGCCGTACATGATCTTGTTCTTCACCACACCGAACATGTGGCAGAGCTTCTCTTCAGTGTCTGCGATCAGCTCAAACGGCAATGCGAGGCTTTGCTTGAACTTGTCGTGGGAGGCCATGTTGTCGCGCGACACGCCGAACAACACGGCGCCTGACTTGACGAATTCCTTGTGATGATCGCGGAACTGCATGGCCTCAGTCGTGCAGCCGGGCGTGTTGTCTTTGGGGTAGAAATACAGAACAACGATCTTGCCCGCATAGCCCTGCGGCGTGAATTTCACGCCACCGGTAGCGAGCGCTTCAAATTCCGGAAGGGGTTTGTTAAGGGCTGGCGTCATGGAGTATTCTGCGTGGTTGCACCAGTCTGGCGCGTAGCCCCGGATTATAAACGCAGCCTATGAGCGCAACGCCCGCGCGCTCCGCAGCCCTCAGGTGCACGCAGCCGAGGGTGACGTGGTTTCGAAAAGCAGTGCCAGCAGCACCGTGCGGCCCTCTGACAACAGCACATTGTATGTACGCGAGGCGGCCGCCGTGTCCATGGTTTCAACGCCGATGCGGCGCTCGATCAGCGGCCGCAACAGGGCGGGCTTGGGAAACCGGATCCGGACGCCGCTGCCGAAAATCACGAGTTCCGGCTTGAACTCGGCGAGCATTTCAAAGTGCCGGGCTTCCAGCAACGCAAAATCCCTGATCGGCCAGCTGACCACCTCGCCCTGCCAGGGCACGAGCACGCTGCTGCGATGCTCGACACCGTTGACGATCACGCCATCGGTGCCGTGGCGCGAAACGGCATTCAGCCCTTCGATTCGATCTGCCTGAAGTTTCATTGATCCGATCCACCTTCGTTCCGGGGCCATGAAATCATCGCCTTGCGGCGCCCCTGTGGTTAAATTGTAGGTTTTTGCAGCGCAGCAATCTGCTCCGGAGGCCATTTGAAACCCGTCGTAAAGTCAAGCAAGCTCGCCAATGTCGCGTACGACATTCGCGGACCCGTGCTGGAAAAGGCCCGCCAGATGGAAGAAGAGGGCCAGAAGATCATCAAGCTGAACATCGGCAACGTGGCCGAATTCGGGCTGGAACCGCCCGATGAAATCGTCCAGGACATGATCCGCAACCTGCCGCACGCGGCGGGCTACACCGACAGCAAGGGGCTGTTCGCACCGCGCAAGGCGGTGGTGCACTACACGCAGCAAAAGCATGTTCGCGGTGTGGAGCTCGACGATGTGTACCTGGGCAACGGCGCCTCCGAACTGATTGGGATCGGCATGAACGCCTTGCTGAACGATGGCGACGAAGTGCTGATCCCGTCGCCCGACTACCCGCTGTACACCGCCGTGGTCGGCCTGTCCGGCGGCACGCCGGTGCACTACCGCTGCGATGAATCGACTGGCTGGATGCCCGACATCGAGCACATGAAGGCGATGATCACGCCGCGCACGAAGGCGTTGGTGGTGATCAACCCTAACAACCCGACCGGCGCGCTGTACCCCGAGAGCGTGCTGCGCGAGATCGTCGAGGTGGCTCGATCACACCAGTTGATCGTCTTCGCGGACGAAATCTACGACAAGACACTGTACGACGGCAACACCCACACCAGCATCTCGTCACTGGCCGACGACGTGCTGTTCATCACCGTCAACGGCCTGTCGAAGAACTACCGTTCCTGCGGTTACCGCGCCGGCTGGATGGTGGTGTCGGGCGAGAAGCGCCATGCGCGCGACTACATCGAGGGCCTGAACATGCTGGCCTCGCTGCGCCTGTGTGCCAACACACCGGGTCAACTCGCGATCCAGACGGCGCTCGGTGGCTACCAGAGTATCGACGACCTGGTCGCACCCAGCGGGCGACTGTGCCGGCAGCGCGATCTGGCGCATCAGTTGCTGAGCGACATTCCAGGCGTGAGCGTTGTCAAGCCGAAGGCCGCGCTCTACATGTTTCCCAAGCTCGACGCCAAGATGTACCCCATCACCGACGACCGTCAGTTCGCCTACGACCTGCTGGCCGAACAGAAGGTGCTGATCGTGCAGGGCACCGGCTTCAACTGGAATGCGCCCGACCACTTCCGCATCGTCTTCCTGCCGAACTCCGACGACCTCACCGAGGCCATCGGCCGCATTGCGCGCTTCCTCGAGCAGTACCGCAAACGCTACTCGAACTGAATCATGACCATGAAAACACAAAGTGGTTCGGCGCAAACAAGTGGTTCGGCGCAGACTCATGTCGCGCAGCGACGTGATGTCGACACCAAACCGATTCAAGTCGGCCTGCTGGGCATTGGCACCGTGGGTAGTGGCACGTTCAACGTGTTGCAGCGCAACCAGGAAGAGATCCAGCGCCGGGCCGGCCGCGGCATCCGCATCACGATGGTGGCCGACCTCGACACGGCACGGGCCAAGGCCGTCGTCGGTGAGGCAGCACAGGTCGTGAGCGATGCACGGGCGGTGATCGCGAACCCGGAGATCGACATCGTCATCGAGCTAATCGGAGGCTACGGCATCGCGAAGGCGCTGGTCATGGAGGCCATCGCGGCGGGCAAGCACGTGGTCACGGCGAACAAGGCACTCCTCGCGGTGCACGGCACTGAAATTTTCGCTGCTGCGCGCGAGCGAGGCGTGGTTGTCGCGTTCGAGGCGGCGGTGGCCGGCGGCATCCCGATCATCAAGGCGCTGCGCGAAGGTTTGACCGCGAACCGCATCGAATGGATCGCCGGCATCATCAACGGCACGACCAATTTCATCCTGTCGGAGATGCGCTCGAAGGGTCTGGATTTCGATTTGGTGCTGAAGGAAGCGCAGCGCCTGGGCTATGCCGAATCCGACCCAACCTTCGACATCGAGGGCATCGATGCCGCACACAAGGTCACGCTCATGAGCGCGATCGCGTTCGGCACGCCGGTGCAGTTCGACAAGGCCTATGTCGAAGGCATCACGAAGCTTAGTGGCGCCGACATCCGTTATGCGGAACAGCTCGGCTACCGGATCAAGCTGCTCGGCATCACGAAGCGCCGCGCTGGCGGCATCGAGTTGCGCGTGCACCCGACGCTGGTGCCGACGAAGCGCCTGATCGCCAACGTGGAAGGCGCGATGAACGCAGTGGTGGTGCAAGGCGACGCAGTGGGCACGACGCTGTACTACGGCAAGGGCGCGGGTTCGGAACCGACCGCCTCGGCGGTGATCGCCGACTTGGTCGACATCACCCGGCTCCACACCGCCGACCCCGACCACCGCGTGCCACACCTGGCATTCCAGCCCGATGCGATGCAGGCCACCCGAATCCTGCCGATCAGCGAAGTCGTGACCGCCTTCTACCTGCGCTTGCAGGTGGCAGACCAGGCGGGCGTGCTGGCACGCATTACCGCCATTTTGGCCGAGCGCGACATCTCGATCGATGCGCTGCTGCAGCGCGAGTCGGCCGAAGGCGAAGCGCAGACCGACGTCATCATCCTGACCCACGACACGGTCGAAGGCCGCATGAACGACGCCATTGCGCAGATGCAGGCCTTGCCGACGGTGCTCGCACCGATCGTGCGCATTCGCAAGGAAGAATTGAGTTGAAGTACATCAGCACCCGCGGCGCGTCTGCGCAGGAGAACACCGAGCGCTCGTTCTCCGAAATCCTGCTCGAAGGCCTGGCCCCCGATGGTGGCTTGTACCTGCCGAAGCACTACCCGAAGGTCGATGCCGCCACGCTCGCGAAGTGGCGTGGTCTGGCCTATCACGAGTTGGCGTTCGAGATCCTGTCGCTCTACATCGACGACATTCCGCCGGACGACCTGCGCGCGTTGGCGACCAAGACCTACACGCCAGCCGTGTTCGGTAGCGTTGCGATCGTGCCCTTGCGCCCACTGGAGCCTGGCGTGTACCTCGAAGCCCTGTCGAACGGCCCGACGCTGGCGTTCAAGGACATGGCGATGCAACTGCTCGGCAACCTGTTCGAGTACGAACTCGCGCGGCGCGGCCAGACGCTCAACATTCTCGGCGCCACGTCCGGCGACACCGGCAGCGCGGCCGAATACGCGATGCGCGGCAAGGCTGGCGTGAACGTCTTCATGCTGTCGCCGAAGGGTCGCATGAGCCCGTTCCAGCAGGCGCAGATGTTCAGCCTGCAAGACGCAAACATCCACAACATCGCCGTCGAGGGCGTGTTTGACGATTGCCAGGATATCGTCAAGGCGGTCTCGAACGACCTGGCGTTCAAGCGCGAATACCACATCGGCACCGTCAA
>CANJKD010000326.1 GCA_947474415.1 Burkholderiales bacterium
CACCTTCGTGACGACCGGGTCGCGCAGCTCGCCCGGCAGGTCGGAGCGCACGCGGGCCACGGCGGCACGCACGTCGTCGACCGCTTCCTGGGTCGGCTTTTCGAGCCGGAATTCGGCCGTGACGATGGCGCTGCCGTCTTGCACCGTGGTGTAGATGTGCTTCAGGCCGGTCAGCGTGGCGATCGAGTTTTCGAGCTTGCGCGCGACCTCGGTTTCGAGCTGCGCGGGTGATGCGCCCGGCAGCGCCGCCGTCACCGTGACGGTGGGCAGGTCGATGTCGGGGAAGTTCTGGATCTTCATGGCCCTGAACGCCATGAGGCCCATCAGCGTGAGCATGATGAACAGGAGCACCCCGGGAATCGGGTTGCGGATCGACCAGGCAGAGACGTTCATCTCAAAGCCCTCACTTTGCCGCCGATGCGGCTGATGCGGCCGCCAGCGCGGCCGGGCGCGCGGCGGCGGCATCGACCACGCGCACCGTGTCGCCGTCGGCCAGGAAGCCCCCGCCGGCCGCGACCACGCGCGCGTCTGCGGCCAGGCCGGAGGTGAGTTCGATGCGGTCACCCGCGCGCCGGCCCACGCCGACCTTGACCTGCGACACCTTCGAGTCGGCGCCCACGCGCAGCACGTAGCTGAAGCCGTCGCGCAGCAGCACGGCGCTCTGCGGCAGCGTGAGGCCGCTGCCGCTGCCGACCTCGAATTCACCGCGCGCGAACATGCCGGCGCGTGCCACACCGGCCGTGCCGTTCGTGGGCAGGTCGACATAGACGATGCCGTTGCGCGTGGTCGCATCGACGGTCGGCGCGACCATGCGGACGGTGCCCTTCAGCGTCGGGCCGTTGCCCGACGTGACCAGCGCGCGCATGCCCGGCTTCAGCGACGCCATGTCGTTGGCCGCCACCTCGGCACGCCATTCGAGCCGGCCCTGGCGAATCATGCGGAACAGCTCCTGGCCGGCCGGCAGCACCGCGCCCACCGTGGCGCTGCGGGCCGAGATCACGCCGGCATCGGGCGCCAGCACCTGCGTCATCTGCAGGCGCAGCTGCTGGGTCTGCGCGGCAGCGCGTTGTGCGTCGAGCCGGGCGCGGGCGGTGCGCTCGGCGGTGAGGTACTGGTTGATGGCTGATTCGCTCAACGCGCCGGTGGCCTGCAGGCCGCGCGCGCGCTGGGCGTTGGCGGCGGCCTCGGCCAGCGTGGCTTCGGCCTCGGCGACGGCCGCGCGGTTCATCGCCGCCTCGGCCTGCATGGTCTCGGCCGCGAAGGTGGCGAGCACCTGGCCGCGCTTGACCACGTCACCCACATTGACCGCCACGGTGGCCAGCCGCAGGCCGTTCGCCTCGGTGCCGATGCTGGCCTCCTGCCACGCCGCGATATTGCCATTCGCGCTGACGCGCACCGGCAATGCCAACGTCTGTGGCTGGGTGACGGTCACGGTCAACGCGGGCTTGGGCGCTGCTGCAACCGGCTTCTGGTCGTCGGCCGCCTGCACCCTGAGCGTGAGCAGCGCGGCGGCAAGCGCCAGCGCGAGCGGGGCGGCGCCGAGGAGGAATCGGGTGGTGTGGGTCATGGTCGTCTGGGCGTCGTTGCCGCCGGCCTTGTGGGCGTGGCGCGGGTTTCAGGGGAGAGCGGATTCCTTCACCAGAGTTGACGGAGTTGCGCAGAGTTTCAAGAATGAAATAGCTCTCACGTCTTTTCTTTGCGCCACTCCGCAAACTCCGTCGCTCTGCGGTGAAGCATTCGGATTTCTCACGCGCTCAGCCGCGCGGCGGGCCGCTGCCGTCGGCCACGGCATCGGTGGCACCCCAGCCACCGCCAAGCGCGCGGTACAGCGTGATCCAGGCGGCCACGCGCTCGCGCCGCAGTTCGATCAGCGCGCTTTGCGCCGCCACGGCGCTGCGGCGTGCGTCTTCGAGTTCGAACAGGCTGGCCAGGCCGCCCTTGTAGCGTGCTTCGACGGCGCGGTACGAACGCTCGAAGCCATCGGCCGCAATGACAGCGTCTTCGCCGCGCGCGGCCGTGCTTTGCAGGCCGACCAGCGCCTCTTCGACCTCGCGCACCGCCGTGCGCAGGCTGCTGGCGTAGCGGCTCGCGGCGGCGTCGAGCCGCGCCTGCGCGGCCTGCGCATTGGCGCGGCGCACACCGCCATCGAAGATCGGCAGCGTCACGGTCACCGGGCCGACGCTCCAGACCGTGCCGCTCGCACTGACGCCGCCGATGTCGAGCCGCGTCGGCGTGATGCTGCCGGCGAGCGCGATGCGCGGGTAGCGCTGGGCACGCGCCTGGGTCAGGTCAGCACCCGCAGCAGCCAGTTCGCGCTCGGCGATGAACAGGTCGGGCCGCTGCGCCAGCACCGCCGCCGGCACCTGCGCCACGCTGAGTTGCGCAGGCTCGGGCAGACGTTGCGTACCGGGGCGAAGCAGTTCGCGCAGCGCCGGTTCGGGCACGGCCGCGAGCGCGACCAGGGCCTTCACGGCCAGGTCGCACTGCGCGCGCTGCTGGGTCAGGCTGGCGTTGCCCTGCGCCGCGCTGGCGCGCGCCAGCGCCGCAGCCGCAGGTGCCTGGAAACCGGCGTCGGTGGCCAGCCCGGTCAGGCGCGAAATCTCGGCGCGCGAGGCGGCGTCGAGCGTGGTCTGCGCCAATTGGGCCTCGCAGGCACGCAGCGCGAGGTAGGCCGACGCGGTCTCGGCCGCGACCGAGATGCGGGCATCGTGCCAACCGGCCTGTGCGCCTTCGAGGCGCGCCTGTGCAGCGTCGCGGCCTGCCGCGTTGGCACCGAACAGGTCGAGCTCCCACGCGGCCTGCAGGCCGACCGTGGCGCTGGTCAGGAGCGGTGTGGCCAGGTCAACGCGGTAGCGCGCCAGGCCGGCACGGGCATCGGCGGTCGGCCCCAGCGCCGCGCCACCGGCGACGCGTGCGGCCCGCGCCTGCTCGATGCGCGAGCGCGCCGCCGCCACCGACGGGCTCGCGGCCTGTGCCGCATCGATCAACAGCGCGAGCGGCGTGTCGTTGAACTGCAGCCACCAGCGCTTCAGCTCGGCCGTGCGGTCGGTGGGCTGCGGGCTCGGCGCGACACCCACCGAAGTGGCCGTCCGCGCGGCGGCAGGCAACGGCGCCTGCCATTGTGCTGCGGGTGGCGCTGCGGGTGCCGCGGTGGTAACCGGCGCGGAAGCCGGCGCCAGGCTGGCGCAACCGACGACCATCAGGGCGGAGAGGGCGCCCGCGAGCGGCCCCAGAGCGAGCGCGTGACGGCGGCGGCGAAGGCTGTGGTCTGTCATCCTGGTTTCCATCAACGGGCTGCGCCCGGCGCTGTCTTGCGGATGGCCTTGCGCGAGGCCGTGCGGGAACGCGGGGCGGCAGTCGCGAGGCGCCGCGCCAGCTCGGCACCCAACATCGCCTCGGCAAACATCACGAGGCGTTCGAGCCAGAGGTCGAACGCCGCAACGCCCCGGTTCAGCGTCGGCGCGAGCGCGTCCGTCACGTCGCGGCCCACCTGCAGGTGCACGCCGAGCGCGGACACGCAGATCGCCAGGCGCTGCACTTCATCGTCGGCGTGCTTCAGGCCAAGGTGGCGGCACAGCACCTGCACCAGCGCGTTGTGGATGGGCTTGATGCCGCGCTGGATTTCTTCTTCCCACAGGCCAGTGGGCTCCAGCAATTCGCGCATGTGCAGCTTCATGCACAGGGAGGTGCGCTCGCCTTGCTTCAGCGGCTCCAGGAAGCCGAGGTACAGGCCGCACAAGGCATCGCACAGGCTCAGCGCCGCGCCGCCGAAGCGGGCGATTTCTTCGTCGGGGGCGGGCGGGTTCGACGTCGGACATTTTCAAGATGCTATCCAGTAAATCATTTGATTGATTTACTCCTTGGGGATTGACCAGCCCCCACGTCGGAATTGTTGCGCCGGCCGCAACGGGCCCACGGGCTACCAGCCGAGCTGGCGCTGCGCCTCGGCCTGCCGCCTGTCGGTGAGCGGCGCGTGCGGCACGTGCGGCACGTAGCCTCGGCTGGCCAGGTTCCAGCCGTCGGTGGCGGCGTCAACGCACAAGGGCACGACAACGGCGCTGGTCAGCCGGCGCGCTGCCGCGCAGGCCAGCAGCGTCTCGCACTGCGCAGCGCTGAGCTGGCGCGCGAAGCGGGCCCAGCGCTGCTGCACCAGCGTCGAACGCCACGCGTCTTCGACGGCCCAGCGCGCCTGCAGGCCACCGCCCGACAGGCCGGCCTCGATCACTCTGGGCAGCAGCGCCATGAAGAAGCTTTTGA
>CANJKD010000327.1 GCA_947474415.1 Burkholderiales bacterium
CATGCCGCCGCCGACACACAGCGTGACAAGGCCGCGCTTCAGCTGCCGGCGCTCCAGTTCGTCGAGCAGCATGCCGACCAGCATCGCGCCCGTCGCGCCCAGCGGGTGGCCGAGTGCGATGGCGCCGCCGTTCACGTTCACCTTCTCGTGCGGCACGCCCATTTCCAGCATGAAGCGCATCGGTACAGCGGCGAAGGCTTCGTTGACCTCGAACAGGTCGATGTCGTCAATCGTCAGGCCTGCCTTTGCCAGCGCCTTGCGCGTGGCCGGCATCGGGCCGGTCAGCATGATGGTCGGGTCAGCGCCCGACAAGGCGGTGGCGACGATGCGACCCCGCGGCGTGAGCCCCATCTCGCGGCCCTTCGCCTCGCTGCCGATCAGCACCGCCGCCGCGCCGTCGACGATGCCCGACGAGTTGCCCGCCGTGTGCACATGGTGGATGCGCTCGACCTGCGGGTAGCGCGCCAGCGCGACCGCGTCGAAGCCCATCGCACCGAGGCCGTCGAACGCCAGCTTCAAGCCGCCCAGGCCTTCGAGCGTGGTGCGTGGCTTGATGAACTCGTCGCGCTCCAGCACCGTCAGGCCGATGGCGTCTTGCACCGCGATCACCGACCGGTCGAAGCGGCCTTCGGCCTGCGCCGAGGCGGCGCGCTGCTGCGAAGTCAACGCGAAGCGGTCTACATCCTCGCGGGTCCAGCCGGCCAGGGTGGCGATCAGGTCGGCGCCTATGCCTTGCGGCACGAAGCCGGTCGCGGCATTCGTTTCGGGGTCTTGCGCCCAGGCGCCACCGTCGGAGCCGATGGGCACGCGCGACATGCTTTCGACGCCGCCCGCCACCACCATGTCTTCCCAGCCGCTCGCGACCTTCTGCGCTGCCAGGTTCACCGCCTCCAGGCCCGAGGCGCAGAAGCGGTTGATCTGCATGCCGGCCACGCGGAAGTCCCAGCCCACCTTCAGCGCCGCCGTCTTGGCGATCACCGAGCCCTGCTCACCGACGGGCGAGACCACGCCCATCACCACGTCGTCGAGTTGCGCCGGGTCGAACCCAAGGCGCTTCTGCAGTTGCGTGAGCAGGCCGGCGAGCAGGTCGACCGGCTTCACCTCGTGCAGGCTGCCGTCTTTCTTGCCCTTGCCGCGCGGCGTGCGCACGGCGTCGAAGATCATTGCGCTCTGGCGCGGTTGCAAATTCAGATTTGCCATCGTGTTGTCTCCCCATGCCTACCGATTGACAAGGCATTATGGCGACGGGCACACTGACCGGCAAGCCACCAAGCAAGTGCTTGGTTGAATAGAATTCGCCAGGAGTCACGCCATGCAATTCACCCACGAGCACGAAGAAATCCAGCGCACGCTGAAGCGTTTCATCGACGAGGAAATCAACCCCCACGTCGAGGAATGGGAGGCGGCCGAGGCCTTCCCTGCGCACGAGGTGTTCAAGCGGCTCGGTGACCTGGGCCTGCTCGGGCTGACCAAGCCGACCGAGTACGGCGGCATGGCGCTCGACTACTCGTATTCGGTCGCGATGGCCGAAACGCTTGGCCATGTGGCCTGCGGCGCGATCCCGATGGCGGTGGGCGTACAGACCGACATGGCCACGCCGGCCCTCGCCCGCTTCGGCTCCGACGCGCTGCGCCGCGAGTTCCTGGCGCCTGCCATCAGCGGCGATGCGGTCGGCTGCATCGGCGTGTCGGAACCCGGCGCCGGCTCCGACGTGGCAAGCATCAAGACCACGGCGAAGAAGGACGGCGACGACTACGTCATCTTTGGGGCCAAGATGTGGATCACGAATTCACTGCAGGCCGACTGGATGTGCGTGCTGGCGAACACCTCGGAAGCGTCAGCACAAGGCGGGGCGCACAAGAACAAGAGCCTGATCATGGTGCCGATGGACACGCCCGGCGTCGAGCGCGCCAAGAAGATCCGCAAGATCGGCATGATGGCCAGCGACACCGGCCTGATCCACTTCGACAACGTGCGCGTGCCGCAGCGCAACCGCGTCGGCGAGGAAGGCATGGGCTTCACCTACCAGATGATGCAGTTCCAGGAGGAACGGCTGTGGGCGGCGGCGAACGCGATCCAGGGGCTGACGAACTGCATTGACCACACCATCGGCTACACCCGCGAGCGGCAGATCTTCGGCAAGAGCGTGCTCGACAACCAGGTCGTGCATTACAGATTAGCCGAGCTGAAGACCGAGATCGAATCGCTGCGCGGCCTGGTGCTGATGGCGACCGAACGCTACATCGCCGGGCACGACGTGACCGAGTGGGCCTCGATGGCCAAGCTCAAGTCGAGCCGGCTGCTACGCACCGTGCCCGATGCCTGCATGCAGTACTGGGGCGGCATGGGCTACACCTGGGACAACCCGGCCTCGCGCCTGTTCCGCGACGGCCGGCTGGCGTCCATCGCCGGCGGTGCCGACGAGGTGATGCTGGGCATCATCAGCAAGTTCATGCACACGCTGCCCGGCCAGCGCTGAGATCGCCGGCCGTGATGAGGTGGGAACAAGCGAATTCATTCACCGCAGTGAACGGAGTTGACGGAGTTGCGCAGAGTGAGAAGAAAAATCATGTTCTCTTGTAACTCTGCGCAACTCCGCAAACTCCGTCCCTCAGCGGTGAAGCAATTGTTCTGGTCTCTTTGAACCTTCAACCCATGCCAACCCGACTCAAGCCCGCTGCCGCGCCCGCCAAACGCCCCGCTGCCGTGCCGCCCGAAGCGGCCGTGAACCGCCGTGCCGATCTCGTCCGCGTCGCAGCGCGCCTGTTCCGCGAGAAAGGCTTCCACGGCACGACCACCCGAGACATCGCCGACGCCGTCGGCATGCGCTCGGGCAGCCCGTTCTATCATTTCGCGAACAAGCACGAGCTGCTGATGGCGGTGATGGAAGAAGGCCTTCGCCTCGGCCTCGACCGCATTGCCGCAGCCCTGGCCGACACCTCGATGACGCCGACCGAGCGCTTCCAGACCCTCGTGCGCACCCACTACGGCATCCTTCACGACACCGGCAGCGACTTCATCCCGGTGATGCTCTACGACTGGCACACGCTGCCAGCCGAGTACAAGCGCAGCATCATCGAACTGAAGGACGGCTACGACGCCATCTGGCAGCGCACGCTCGACGAGTTGCATGCGCAAGGGTTGCTCCGTGCCGATGCGAAACTGGCGCGGTTGATGATCCTCGGCGCGATCAATTTCTCGGTGACCTGGTACCGCGCGAAACCGCGTTCGGCCAAGCATGCGAGCCTGGATGTGCTGGCGGCGCAGACGGTGGCGTTGGTGTTGCAGCCGTGACAGGAGCATGCCCGCCGCAGTGACCAGCGGCGGCCGTGGCTGATGTTTTCGCTCCGGCCACGCGCCGGCGCGGGCGGTCCTTGGAGATGTCCGGAAACGGCGAGTCGGCAGCCATCCGCTCGCCATAATCGCGGCCATGAGCACCCTCGTGTCGCAGCTCGACCACGCCGCCGCCTACCAGGTCTTCACGGCCCGTGATGCGCGCTTCGACGGCCGGCTGTTCGTCGGCGTCACGTCGACCGGCATCTACTGCCGGCCGATCTGCCGGGTGCGCACGCCGCTGCGCAAGAACTGCCGCTTCTTCGACACGCCGGCGCAGGCCGAGGCCGCCGCCTTTCGCCCCTGCATGAAATGCCGGCCCGAGATCGCACCGGGTGCGGGGCTGGCCTGGACCGTGATGGATGCGTCGCGCACGCTCGCCCGCCAGGCCGCCGACGCGCTCGACTCGCAGGCCGCGAGCGGCGAGGCGCCCGGCCTCGCACACCTGGCCGTTCGGCTCGGCGTGAGCGACCGTCACCTGCGCCGCATCTTCCAGGCCGAGCATGGCGTGACGCCTTTGCAGTACCTGCAGACGCGCCGGCTGCTGCTCGCCAAGCAGTTGCTCACCGACACGCGGCTGCCGGTTGCGCAGGTGGCCTTGGCCAGTGGCTTCAACAGCCTGCGCCGCTTCAATGCGGCCTTCGTCGACAACTACCGCATGAGCCCGAGCCGGCTGCGCGGCGCGGCCGACGAGGGCGATGGCCGGGCATTCGATGGCCGGGCGGCCATCACCGTGAAGCTGGGCTATCGCCCGCCGTATGCCACCGACGCGCTGCTGCGCTTCATCTCACAGCGGGCCACTCCAGGCGTCGAACACGTCGACGGGCGCTTCATCCGGCGCAGCCTGCGGGCCGGTACGGTCGCGGCCGCGGCCGGTTGGGTCGAGGCCGAATTCCTGCCC
>CANJKD010000328.1 GCA_947474415.1 Burkholderiales bacterium
ACAGCCTGACGCCGCGCGAAGCCAAGGTGCTGCGGATGCGCTTCGGCATCGAGATGAGCAGCGACCACACGCTCGAAGAAGTGGGCAAGCAGTTCGAAGTGACGCGCGAACGCATCCGCCAGATCGAGGCGAAAGCGATCCGCAAACTCAAGCACCCGAACCGCTCCGACAAGCTGCGCACCTATCTCGATCCGCACTGATGTTGCACGTGAATTGCCTCAAGGTTTGCTTGTGAACCCGCCTCTGCCAACCGGCAAACTGCGGGCCGGGCGCCGGGCCGAAGTGGGCCACGAAGGGTCCCCGGGTGCCCCTTGTCCGGCCCGAGTCCCAAGGGCAACGAAGGGGCCCGTGGCCACTGGGGATCGTCGAACATACCCGTTTGACGAGGGGCTCCAATGACCCAGATCACCCAGTGCACGGTGCTGTTCGCCGACCTGCGTGGCAGCACCTCGATGTACGAGACCCTGGGCAACACCGACGCCACGGCCGTGGTGTCGCAGAGCGTGGCCTTGCTCGCTCGCATCGTGAGCCACCACAAGGGCCGCGTCGTGAAGACCCTGGGCGACGGCTTGATGGCAACCTTTCCGTCCCCGGATCGGGCCGTCGCTGCCGCCGACGACATGCACTCTTCACTCGAACGCATCGGTGCGCCCGGCAGCAGCGCGGCGGCGCCGGCGCGCGCGGTGCCGTTGAAGTTGCAGGTCGGGCTGGCACATGGCGAAGTGGTGGAATTGTCGGGCGACGTCTTTGGTGACTCGGTGAATGTGGCCGCACGCCTCCTCGACCATGCCGGCGACAACGAGACGCTGGTCACCGCCGACGTGCTCGACGGCCTGCCCGATTTCGAGCAGATGCGCTTCCGCAGCCTCGACCGACTGCAACTTCGCGGCCGCGTCGAATCGGTTCATGTGCACCTGCTCGAAGCGACACGCCGCTTCGGCGACACCGCCGTCACGGCCTTCGGCGACATCGCGCCCACCGCCGAGCCCGAAGGCATCCGGCTGGTCTGGCTGGACCGAAACCGCATCTATTCCGGCACCAGCCTGCCGCTGGTGCTGGGCCGCAGCCCACAGGCCACCTACATCATCGACGACACTCGGGTGTCGCGCTCGCACGCCCGTGTGGCATGGCACAGCGGCACTTTTCAACTCACAGACCTGAGCTACAACGGAACCTATGTGCGCTTCGACCACGACCCCGAAACCATCAGCCTGCGCCGCGGCACGTGCACGTTGCACGGCAGTGGCGTGATCGGTCTGGGCGCGCCGCCGTCGGACGCCAGCAGCCCGACAGTGCGCTTCGAGATCATGAAGTTCGCCGATACGCAGCGCCAGCGCCCGCCTGAATTCGACACGAACCCATGAGACATCCGATGTCAACCTGTTTTTCGCGGTCCGCCGCGCCGGGCCGCCCCAAGCAAAGCCCGACCAATGGCCACGCCGAAGCCCCTTCGTGGCCCACGGAGGGTCGATCACAGGTCCCGGTGATCGGGGAGCGGTCATGAGCTTTGCGACCGAGCCGGAATACAAGCATGGCAGCCCTTCGCGCACCGCCGTGCTGCTTTGCAATCTGGGCACGCCCGATGCCCCCACGCCCTCTGCGGTGCGCCGTTACCTCGCTGAGTTCCTGAGTGACAAGCGCGTCGTCGAGATCCCGCGCCTCATCTGGCTGATGATCCTGCACGGCGTGATCCTGCGCGTGCGGCCAGCCAAGTCGGCGAAGAAGTACGCGAGCATCTGGACGCCGGAAGGCTCTCCGTTGAAGGTCTGGACCGAGAAGCAGGCGAAGCTGCTGGGTGGCTACCTCGGCGAGCGTGGCCACCCCGCCACGGTGCGCTATGCGATGCGCTATGGCAGCTCGTCGATCGCCTCGGTACTCGACCAACTGAAGGCACAGGGTGCCACACGCATCCTGGTGCTGCCGCTGTACCCGCAGTATTCCGCCACCACCTCGGCCAGCGTCAACGATGCCGTGCACCAATGGGCGCTGCGCGTTCGCACCGCGCCCGAACTGCGCTTCGTCAACCACTACCACGACGACGCCGGCTACATCGCCGCACTCGCCAAACGCGTCACCGACCACTGGGCCTCGCACGGCCGGTCCGACAAACTGGTCATGAGCTTTCATGGTGTGCCCAGCCGCACGCTGCTGCTGGGCGACCCGTACCACTGCGAATGCCTGAAGACTGCACGGCTGCTGGGCGAACGCCTCGGGCTGGCCAAGGACCGCATGCAGGTCACCTTTCAAAGCCGCCTGGGCCGTGCCCAGTGGCTGCAGCCCTACACCGAACCCACGCTGGTGGCGCTGGCGCAGCAGGGCGTGAAGCGGGTCGACGTGATGTGCCCGGGCTTCACATCCGATTGTCTCGAAACGCTGGAGGAAATCGACCAGGAGGCGCGCGAGGCCTTCCTTCACGCCGGCGGCACTGCATTCCACTACCTGCCCTGCCTGAACGACCAGCACGAGTGGATGGCGGCGCTATCGGCCATCGCCCTCCAGCACCTGCAGGGCTGGCCGACCGCAGACGTCGCCGACCGTGCGGCGCTCGAATCGCAACGCCAACTCGCGCTGGCGGCCGGCGCTGCGGCCTAGTCGCCGACCGTGCACCCATGAATCCCCCGGCAACCCCAACCGAACGCGTGCGGCTCGACAAATGGCTGTGGGCGGCGCGCTTCTTCAAGACCCGCAGCCTGAGTGCCGACGAAATCGGCAAGGGCCGCGTGCACGTCAACGGCCAGGCCGCGAAGGCCTCGCGCGAGGTGCGCGTCGGCGACAGGATCGAGTTGCGCCAGGGCCATGTGGCGCGCAGCGTCGTCGTCAAGGCGGCAAGCGAACAGCGCGGCTCGGCGGTGGTGGCGCAAACCTTGTTCGAGGAAACGCCGGAGAGCATCGCGCAACGCATCCGCCAGGCACTGGAGCAGCGCCTGAACACCGAGCCCTCTTTGGCCATCGAGCAGGGCCGGCCCACCAAGCGCAACCGGCGCCAACTCGCCGACTGGAACCGCTGGAGCGCGTCGGCGGAGCCGGAGTAGCAGCGTCAGCGTAGGCGTCGGCCTTACGGCCCTGGCAACGCCTCGCGCCCACGCGCGGCGCTGTTTCCCAAGCCCCTCTTGAATCTGAGGGCAATCGCCCCAGATTCTCCGTATCAAAGCTGAACAATTCGCCATGTCCAACAACAACGAACCCACATTCACGCCCGCCGATTCGGCCTCGCCGATGCCGGCCGACACCGACGCCGCCGGAACCGATCTGCAAGCCAGGCTCGCCGAACTGGAAACGCGGCACGCCGAAGTGTCCGACGCCTACCTGCGCGCCAAGGCCGAAGCCGAGAACACACGCCGGCGTGCCGACGATGAAATCTCGAAGGCTCGCAAGTACGCCGTCGAAAGCTTTGCCGACAGCCTGCTGCCGGTGAAAGACAGCCTGGAAGCAGCGATTGCCATGCCTGCGGCCACCCCCGAACAGATGCTCGAAGGCGTGCACGCCACGCTGCGCCAGTTGGTGTCGGCGTTGGAGCGCAACAAAGTGCTCGAGATCAGCCCCGCAACCGGCGCGAAGTTCGACCCCCACCAGCACCAGGCCATCAGCGTCGTGCCGGCCACGCAGGAACCGAACACCGTCGTGGCGGTGCTGCAAAAAGGCTACCTGATCGCCGACCGCGTGCTGCGCCCGGCATTGGTCACGGTGGCGTCGTCTCCCTGACGCCGGATCAGGCCGCACTGGCCGTTAACGCCAGGCGCACCGAAATGCACGGCGCCGGCTTGAATCCACCCTGCGTATCCACACGTTAAGAACAACATCATTCCATCTCCAGGAGCAACCAAATGGCCAAAATCATCGGCATCGACCTCGGCACCACCAACTCATGCGTGTCGATCATGGAAGGCAACATCACCAAAGTGATCGAGAACAGCGAAGGTGCCCGCACCACGCCATCGATCGTGGCGTACCAGGAAGACGGCGAGATCCTGGTCGGCGCGTCGGCGAAACGCCAGGCCGTCACCAACCCGCGCAACACGCTGTATGCGGTGAAGCGGCTGATCGGCCGCAAGTTCACCGAAAAGGAAGTCCAGAAAGACATCGACCTGATGCCCTACAAGATCTCGGCCGCCGACAACGGCGATGCCTGGGTCGAGGTGCGTGGCCAGAAGATTGCGCCGCAGCAGGTCAGCGCCGAGATCCTGCGCAAGATGAAGCGCACCGCTGAAGACTACCTGGGCGAAGCCGTCACCG
>CANJKD010000329.1 GCA_947474415.1 Burkholderiales bacterium
AGGGATTGACGAATACCGCCTGCCGAACGGCCTGCAACTGCTGCTGGCCGCCGACGATTCGAAGCCGACCACCACGGTCAACCTCACTTATCGCGTCGGGTCGAGGCACGAAAGTTACGGCGAGACCGGCATGGCCCACCTGCTGGAGCACATGCTCTTCAAGGGCACGCCGACGACACAAGAGCCGAAGGCCGAGTTGGCGAAGCGCGGCCTCGAATACAACGGCACCACAAGTCTGGATCGCACGAACTACTTCGCCAGCTTTGCCGCCAACGATACGAATCTGAAGTGGTACCTCGATTGGGAAGCCGATGCCATGACGAACAGCTTTGTTTCGCGGCGCGACCTCGACACCGAGATGACCGTGGTGCGCAACGAGATGGAGTCGGGCGAGAACAGCCCGAGCCGCATTCTGTCGCAGCGCATGATGGCGCTGATGTTCGACTGGCACAACTATGGCCACAGCACGATTGGTGCGCGGGCCGACGTTGAGAACGTCGACATCCCTCGGCTGCAGGCTTTCTATCAGCTTTATTACCAGCCCGACAACGCGACGCTGATCGTCTCGGGCAAATTCGAGCCCGCTCGCGTGCTGCAATGGGTGAGCGAATCGTTTGGCAAGATCCCGAAGCCCACGCGCCGCCTGCCCGTGCTGTACACGCTGGACCCGGCGCAGGACGGTGAACGCAGCGTGACCTTGCGTCGGGTCGGTGGGGCGCCGTTGCTGTACGTGGGCTACCACGTGCCGGCGGGGTCTGCGGCAGATGCAGCATCGGTTGAGTTGCTTGGTCTGATCCTTGGCGACACGCCGTCTGGCCGGCTGCACAAGAAGCTCACGGTCAACCAGTTGGCGACCGGCACCTCGGCGGGCGCCTGGACCTTGGCCGACCCCGGCGTGTTCATTGCCAGCGCTCAGCTCGCACCGGGCCAGGAGGTGGACAAGGCACGCACCGAGTTGCTTGCCACAGTCGAGTCCTTGCGGCGCGAGCCGGTCACGGTCAACGAACTGGCACGTGCCCGGCTCAAGTGGCTGAACGACTGGGAGCAGTCGTTCACGAACCCGGAGGCGGTCGGCATCGCACTTTCGGAGTCGATCGCGCTTGGCGACTGGCGTTTGTTTTTCCTCACGCGGGATCGGGTCCGGACCGTCACACTGGCAGACGTTCAACGCGTTGCCGAGCAGTACCTGTTGCCCGCCAACCGCACCCTCGCCGCCTACATTCCGACCGACAAGCCCGAACGGCCGCCGGCGCCGCAATCCGTTGACATCGCGCAGACGATGAGAGACTTCAAGCCCCTGGCGGCAGCCGCGAAGGTCGAGGCGTTCGACGCGACGCCGGCGAACCTCGATGCCCGCACCCAGACCTTCAATGTGGGCGGCATACACGCTGCACTGTTGCCGAAAGGCTCGCGCGGCGGCGCGGTGCAAGCCGTGCTGACGCTGCACTTCGGCGACGAGGTCAGCCTGATCGGGCAGAAGGATGTGGCTGACTTCACCGCCTCATTGCTCGACAAGGGCACCACCACGCTGAACCGCGAGCAATTCCAGGACCGGCTCGACCAGCTCAACACCGAGTTGAACGTCAGCAGTTCGCCCGGCCGCGTGACGGTGACGTTGTCGTCGCGAAGGGTGCAGTTGCCGGCTGCGATCGCGCTGGTGAGCGAGTTGCTGCGCAACCCCGCCTTGCCGGCCGATGCGCTGGTCGAGTACCGCCAACGCAAGCTCACGGCCATCGAGCAGCAGCGCAAGGAGCCGCAAACGGTTGCGCAGAACGCGCTGGCCCGGCTGGGCAACCCGTACCGCCGTGGTGATGTACGCCACGCCCGTACTTTCGACGAGATCATCGAAGACGTGAACCGCGTCCGCATCGAAAACGTGCGTGCGTTCCATCAGCGTTTCTATGGAGCGGGAAAAAGCGAGTTTGCGGCGGTGGGCGACATGGATGCCGAGCAGGTTCGCGCCGCGCTGCAGGCTGGCTTCGGCAGCTGGAACGCCGGTGCACCTTTCACCAGCGTTCCGAACCCGTTGCTGCCGGTCAAGCCCGAGCGTCTGACCCTCATTACACCGGACAAGCAAAACGCCACCATGCTGACGCGCGTGGGCGTCGCGCTGGTCGACACCGACGCCGACTACCCGGCCCTGGTGATGGCCAACCAGTTGCTGGGCGGCGACAGCAGCTCGCGCCTGTGGATGCGCATCCGTGAGGCGGAAGGGCTGTCGTACGGTGTGGGAAGCGGCATCGACTGGAGCAGCCTTGATCGCAATTCGCCTTGGCAAGCCAGCGCCATCTTCGCGCCACAGAACCGCGCCAGGGTCGAGGCCGCATTCCAGGAAGAGGTGGCCCGCGCACTGAAAGACGGCTTCACCGCGACCGAGTTGAGCGAAGGCCAATCCAGCCTGCTGAGCCTGCGCCGCTTGTCGCGCGCCCAGGACGCCGTTGTGGTGCAGGCGCTGGCCAATAACCTCTACCTCGGCCGCACGTTTGCGGTGTCAGCGCGGGTTGATGCGGCCATTGCCGCGCTGACGCTGGGCGAGGTCAATGCCGCGCTTCGAAAGTACATCACACCGGACAGCTTTGTCTCGGCGTACGCGGGCGATTTCAAGCCCTGATTTGCCCGGGTCAAGCCCCGTTCAATCGGCGGCCTTGAACGGCCGCCGCTCGTTCAGCTCATCGATGTAGGTCGCTACGCCTGCACCCTCGCGCTCGAGGAAGTCGGCCACGGCCTGCGCGAACTGAGGGTGCGCGAGCCAGTGGGCCGACCAGGTCTGCACCGGCAGCAGGCCACGCGCCATCTTGTGCTCACCCTGTGCCCCACCCTCGAAGCGCTGGTACCCGTTCGCAATGCACCATGCCACCGGGCGGTAATAACAGGCCTCGAAGTGCAGGCAGGGCAGGTGCGCCACGGCACCCCAGTATCGGCCGAAAGCGACCCGGCTCGACGGGTCGATGCCGACCAATGAAGCGGCAATGCGGTCGCCGTTCCGTGTTGCCACGAACAACAGCCAGTTCGATGGCATGGTGTTCGCCATGCGTTCGAAGAAGTCGCGCGTGAGGTAGGGCGTGGAGCGGTGCTCAAAATAGGTCTGCTGGTAGCAGCGATAGAAGAAGTCCCAGTCGGCCAGCGTGATGGCCGAGCCTTCGAGTTCGGTGAAGTGCACGCCGGCATCCGCCACGCGGCGGCGCTCTTGCTGGATCTTCTTGCGCTTGTCGCGTTGCAGGCTGGCGAGGAAATCGGCGAAGTCGGTGTAGGCCCGCGGTTCGCGATTTGTCCAGTGGAACTGCACCGTGCTGCGCATCATCCAACCCTCGGCCTGTGCCGCCTGCTGATCGGCTTCGTCGAGGAACAATACGTGTGCTGACGACAGCTTCCTGTCCGCCGCCAACTGCTGCATCGCGCGCAGCAGCAACCGCCGGCCATCAACGTCGTGCGCCAGCAGCCGTGGGCCTGGCACCGGCGTGAACGGCACGGCGTCGAGCAGCTTCGGGTAGTAGGGCAGGCCGTGGCGCTGGTAGGCGTCGGCCCAGGCCCAGTCGAACACGTATTCGCCGTACGAATGGCTCTTCAGGTAGAGCGGACAGGCGGCGATGAGTGCACCACCTTCGGTCACCGTGATGAACTGCGCCTGCCAGCCGGCGTCAAAGCTGGCGCTGCCCGAGCGGTGCACGGCGAGCAGGTATTCGTGACGCATGAAAGGCATGGCCGAAGGCTGGGAATCGAGCAGGGCGTTCCACTGTTCGGCATCGATGGTGGCAGGGTCATCGACGACCCGAATGACATAATTAGGCGCGGCCTCTGACTCCTGTGCTCCCTTTGTTTCGGGCTTCGGTTCGTGTTCCATCTCTAGCCGCTTGCGGCTCCCCTGGCTCTCGTTTCGCGTCATGTTTCGCCTATGTCAGAACAACCTTCGGTGACCATCGCGCTGGCACAGATCAACGCCACCGTGGGCGACCTCGCCGGCAACAGTCGCAGACTCGTCGATGCGGCGCGCCTTGCGTATGCCCAGGGTGCGCGCCTCGTGCTCACGCCTGAACTGGGCCTGTGCGGTTACCCGCCCGAAGACCTGCTGCTGCGCCCCGCCTTCATGGTGAGCTGTGCTCAGGCACTGGCCGCTTGCGCGCTCGAATTGGCCGATTGCCCCGGCCTCTTTGTCGTCATGGGCCACCCTCATCAGTTCGGTGATCTGGGCGATCTTAGGTCGAACTCGGTGTCAGTGCCGCAGCGCTACA
>CANJKD010000330.1 GCA_947474415.1 Burkholderiales bacterium
AGCAGCATCGGCCGGTACACCAGCGCCGCAACCGCACGCTCGCAAATGCCGGGCAGTTGGATCCAGGCAAGGTACGAGGCCGGACTGCCAACATCGAAGAAGAATTCGACGCTTTTGTTCATGGATATTCCCGGGTTTGGATGGATGGGATGAGGCCCGCTATTCACAGATGATCATGCCACGGACAAGCCAGCTCCAATGGAACAAGGAAACTCCCATGAGCGCATCGAAACAGCCCACCCCGGTCGCCCTGGTGATAGGCGCCGGCGACTCGACTGGTGGCGCCATCGCCAGGCGCTTCGCGGCCGGCGGGCTGGTGGCCTGCGTCACACGGCGCGACGCCGCCAGGCTGGAGCCGCTGATCGCTGCGATCCAGGCCGCCGGTGGCGTGGCCCATGGCTTTGCCTCGGACGCGCGCAAGGAAGACGAAGTGGTGGCGCTGGTCGACCGCATCGAGCGCGAGATCGGGCCCATCGAAGTGCTGGTGTTCAACATCGGCGCCAACGTGCCCTGCAGCATCCTCGAAGAGACCGCCCGCAAGTACTTCAAGATCTGGGAGATGGCCTGCTTCGGCGGCTTCCTGAACGCACGCGAGGTAGCCAAGCGCATGGTGACGCGCGGCCACGGCACGATCATCTTCACCGGCGCCACGGCAGCGCTGCGCGGTGCCGCCAACTTCGGTGCGTTCGCCGGCGCCAAGCATGCGCTGCGTGCGCTGGCGCAAAGCCTGGCGCGTGAACTGGGCGCCCGGAACATTCATGTCGCGCACGTGGTGGTCGACGGCGCCATCGACACCGAATTCATCCGCAGCAACTTCCCCGACAAGTACGCCACCAAGGCGGACGACGGCATCCTGAACCCTGACCACATCGCCGAGAACTACTGGCATCTGCACCGCCAGCCGCGCGATGCCTGGACCTTCGAGCTCGACCTGCGGCCCTGGAACGAACGCTGGTAGCCCCAACCGACAACTGACTCGACCACTCACAACAAACGGAGACAAACGAATGCGTGATTCCGGATTCCTCCAATGCGTGCTCTGGGCGGCAAGCGCCCTCGCGGCGGCGCCTTCGATCGCGGCCGAGCCGGTGAAGATCGGTTTCATCGACGTGCTCTCTGGGCCATTCGCGCTGGCAGGCCAGGGTTCACTGAAGCAACTGCGTGAAGTGGTGCTGCAGCTGAATGCGAAAAGTGCCCCGGCCGACCCGAAGTTCGAGGTCGTGCCCTTCGACGGCAAAGGCGCACCGCAAGACAGCGTTTCGGCCCTCAAGTCAGCCACCGACCAGGGCATTCGCTACATCACGCAAGGCGGCGGTTCCGGCGTCGCCTTCGCGCTCGTCGATGCCCTCAACAAGCTGGCCGACCGCGAGCCCGAGAAGGCGACGCTGTTCCTGAACTACTCGGCCATGGACCCCGGCCTCACGAACGACCGCTGCAGCTACTGGCACTTCCGCTTCTATCCGTCGAGAGAGATGAAGATCGAGGCGCTGACCACCTACATGCAGAGGCGTCCCGACATCAAGAAGGTGTACCTGCTGAACCAGAACTACACCCATGGCCAGCAAGTATCGAAAGCGGCAAAAGATTACCTGGCGCGCAAGCGTCCCGACATCCAGATCGTCGGCGACGACTTCGTGCCCATTGCCCAGGTGCGAGACTTCGCGCCCTACATCGCGAAGATCAAGGCCGCCGGCGCCGACACCGTCATCACCTCGAACTAGGGCAGCGACCTGACCCTGCTGTTCAAGGCCGCACGCGACTTCGGCCTCGACATCAACTTCTACACGATGAACGCGAACAACCCCGGCACGCCGGCGCAGTTGGGACCGTGGGGCGTTGACAAGGTGGGCGTGCTCTGGAACTGGGGCCACAACGCGCCGACGCCCGAGCTCGAGAAGATCTATGTCGAGTACAAGAAGAAGTACAACGAAGACTTCATCTTCGCGGCCCACTGGAACAGCATGAACATGCTGCTGGCGGCGATGCGCCGGGCCAAATCGACCGACACGTTGAAAGTGGCGGCGGCGCTCGAGGGCATGAAGTACAAGAGCCCGATGGGCGAGGTGGAAATGCGCAAGACCGACCACCAGCTGCAGGCGCCGCTGTTCCTCGGCATATGGGCCAAGCAGGGCAGCAAGGGCGTGAAGTACGACGCCGAGAACACCGGATACGGCTTCAGGTCGGAAGTGGTCTGGGATTCGTACATCAGCTCGCAGCCCACGTCGTGCCAGATGAAACGGCCTGGGGCGTAGCGGCGAGGCTCGTGGCTCGTCGGGTCGGGTTGCACGAACCCGCCGATCTACCGGGCTTTCACCGCGCGGATTCGATTGTTCTTCGGCTGGTGCTCGAGCTCGCACAGGCCGAGCGCTTCCATCAGCGGCGGCACGTAGACGCCGAAGCGCCCACGCAGGCCCTTCTTGAGACCATACCACCCTCCCACAGGGTTATCGGACGACCGCCCCCAGGCTTCGACGCTGCCCTCTTTGGCCGGCTTCTGCTCGTCGGTGCCCCCGAGTTCGATCCAATCGCCAGCGGCCATGAGCATTTGATGCAGGTCGGCAATGCAGCGAGCGTCGTAGTGGAGCGTGGTCTTTCCGACCGTGCACACCAGCACGCGCTTCCCGTCCCTTGCTTCGATGTGCATCGTGTAAGCGGATGTGCCAGGCGCGGTCTTGAGGCTCCAGGGGTTGCCGCAGCCGCGGGTCAGCAACGTCATGCTGCACGCTGCAGAAGAACCACCGCAAAGGTGATGAACGCAAGCCAGGCCACTGTGAACGCTACGGTTCGCGCCATGAACCGGCCGAAGCCACTGATGTGAATCACCGCATGTGCGGCGCGTGCGTAGAAATAGATGGCAGCGCAATTCGCGGTCACCGCCGTGGACACGCCCGTGGCCTGTGCCACCAGCACTACTGCTGCAAAGGGCAGCATGTTTTCAACCGCATTCAGGTGCGCGCGGTTGGCGCGATTGACCCAGTCCGGCAGCGGCGTCGTCGGCGCCGCCTTGTAGCCGGATGGCGTCAGAGGCCCGCGCGACACGACGTATCCAACGACGACTGGAATCCAGAGCATGCCAGTGAGTACCGCCGTCAGCACCAGGTAGAGCAGTTCGGTTTTCATGTGGGCCTTTCATGGCTGGGAAATTCCGTGAGATCGAACAAGGTCTCTTGCGTGATGTAGGACACGTAACGAAAGTCGCGAATCGAGGTCACGCCGCCATCAACCCATTCCAGCGCGATGAAGTAGCGCGCAGCGCTGGCATGTGTGGCACTGGCATGTGCAGCGGGCAGCACGGCAAGCACCTCACGGCCGTCTAGCCACGCCGGGGTCAGGTGCCAATCGGCGGCGCGGTCATAGTTGTTGAAGTAGCTGCCCACCTCACGGCGTCCGGCAGCCTTGCGTCTCGACACCAGGTCGAGCTTGACGTCGCCTGCAAGCATGGCGCGCACTCCCTCCCAATCATGGGAATTGAACAGGCTCGCGTAACGCCTAAGCGACATCGACATCTGGCGTGCCTGCGGCGCGGGTGGCGGGGCTTCTGTCAGCCGATGCAGTGCCGCGCGCCCGCGGCTCAGCGCGGCCTTGACGGCGGGCACACTCAAGTTCAGTTCGACGGCGATCTCGTCGAGAGAGTGTTCCAGCACGTCCTTAAGGATCACGCAACCGCGCTGCGCCGGTGCCAGTTCGAGAAAGCACGAAATCGCAGCACGCACAGCCTGGTTGCGCGCCAGCACGCTGTCGGGCTCAAGCGCTGCCGCATCCGCAATTTCAAGCGCCGCATCGAGTGGCTCGCTGGCTCGATGTGCCTCATGGCGCCAATGATCGATCGCCCGGTTGTGCGCGATGCGGAACAACCAGGGGCGCAGGTGCGGCAGTGCCTTCATCTGAGACACCTCGTAGTAAGCGCAAGCGAGCGTCTCCTGGACGACATCTTCGCCATCGGCGACCGAGCCGGTCATGCGCGTGCAGTAGCGGTGCAGTTCGGGACGAATGTGATCCACGAGCAGCAGGAACTGCATTCGGCCCTGCTCCAGCCTGCCGATGAGGTCGTCCGGCACCGCGCCGACCGGTTCGTTCGTGCTATTGATCCGGCCCTGTGAAGTCTCAAGCCGCATAACGCACACGGCGGTCTTGAAAGTAGCTGATCACGCGCTCTGGAGTTCGTTCCAGCATGAGCATGTGCTCGTTGGCTGCGTCTCGTAACTTGGCCTTGGTGCGCACCGGAAC
>CANJKD010000331.1 GCA_947474415.1 Burkholderiales bacterium
GCTGATGTGCTCGGGCATTCTCAGCGGCGTGCTGCCCGGCGGCTGGACCGAGACCGTGCGCGAGGATGTGAGCACCCCGCCCCACGCGCCGGCCGCGCCCAAGCCCCCCAAGAACCCGTCGATCCGGATCGAGAAGGGTGGCAAGGGCATCGGCAACGACGACGTCACGATCTCGATCGACAAGAACGGTGTGCGCATCGGGCCGCGCGTGCGCACCGAGAGCGGGGCCGCCTCGGCGGCTTCCAGCCCGGCGGCCACTGCATCGGACGCCGTGCGCGCCGAGCCGACGGCATCCGCGCCGTTCGTCGCCATCACCCAGAAGGACGGTGGCGTGGAAATCAAGCTCCCGCCTGGCGCCACCAGCGAGGCGGTCAAGGAAGCGGTGGAAGAGGCCCGCGCCGCCGTGATCGAGGCGATCGAAGACGCGCGCCAGGCCGAACAGGACGCCGCCGAAGCCGGACGCGGCGCCCAGCGCCAGGTGACGCGCATCCATCACGACGGTATCGGCGAGTCGCTGCCGCAACTGGCGTTCTTCTTCATCGTGCTGTCGGGCATCCTGAAGATCGCCTACAAGGGCCGCATCCAGGCCGAGGTGAAGGCGGCCGTGGCCACCGAGACGGCCGAGTCGGAACAGCTCAAGCGCCAGGTCGTCGAGGCCCGCATGGCCGCGATGCAGGCGCAGGTGGAGCCGCACTTCCTGTTCAACACGCTGGCCAGCATCGACCACCTGATCGAGACCGACCCAAAGCGCGCCAGCCAGATGCAGAAGAACCTGATCGCACTGCTGCGTGCCTCGATGCCCACGATGCGCGAGAACCACCCCACCGCCCACAACCTGGGTCGTGAGATCGCCGTCATCCGGCCTTACCTTGAGATCCTGAAGGTGCGCATGGAAGAGCGGCTGCAGACCGTGGTCGATGTGCCCGACGGCCTGTTGTCGGCCGACTTCCCGTCGATGATGATCCAGAGCCTGGTCGAGAACGCCATCAAGCATGGGCTGGAGCCCAAGCCCGAAGGCGGCACGCTGACGGTGCGTGCCGAAGTGCAGCATGGCAAGCTCGCGGTCACCGTGGCCGACACCGGCGTGGGCTTCGGCCAGGCTGCCACGGCTGGCACCGGCATCGGCTTGAACAACATCCGCGAGCGGCTCGCGCTGCTGTACGGCAACAAGGCCTCGATGACCGTGGCCCAGAACACCCCCGGCGGCACGGTTGTGACGCTGACCGTGCCCTACCAGGCACAGACCCGTGAAGGAGAAAACGCATGAAAGCTCTCGGCAAGGTGATGGGTTCGATGCTGCTGCTCAGCGCGGTGCTGGTGGCCGCCGCCGTCGCTGCCTGCCTGCTGTGGGGCGCACCACTCGGCCACGCCGTGATCACCATCAACGGCGACACGCTGGACCTGGCGCAGTGGCAGGGCAGTGGCGCGCTGGCGGGCATCGGCGGCCTGGCCATCGGCGCGGTCGTGCTGCTGGTGGTGGTGCCGTTCGCAGTGATCCTGCCCTTGCTGTTCGTCGGCGTGCTGCTGGCGCTGCTGCTCGCCGTGCTCGGCGCCGCGCTGGCCGGTGTGGCGGCACTGGTGTTCTCGCCGCTGTTTCTGTTGGTGGGGCTGGTGTGGTTGATCTGGCGCCTGGCGCGCCGCAGCGAGAAGCGCGTCGATACGATGGCGCCCTGACGCCTGCAATGAGCCAAGCCATGACCGCCGCCATGACCCCAGAGACGCCAACCACGCGGCCCATCCGCGCCCTGATCGCCGACGACGAACGCCTGCTGCGTGAACAGTTGCGCGCGCGCCTGGCCGAGGTCTGGCCCGCGCTGGAAATCGTCGCCGAAGCGAAGAACGGCAGCGAGGCCTTGCAGCTCACCGAAGCGCATCACCCCGACCTGGTGTTCCTCGACATCCGCATGCCCGGCATGACCGGCGTGGCAGCGGCACGCGCCATCGCGCAGTTGCCGACCGATGAAGACACGGCCGACGGCTGGCGCGGCTGCGAGATCGCCTTCATCACCGCCTACGACCAGTACGCGATCGAGGCCTTCGAGCAGGGTGTGGTCGACTACGTGTTGAAGCCGGCCGAGCGCGAGCGCCTGATGGTCACGGTAGAGCGCATCAAGAAGCGGCTCGCGCAGCGCGATGCGCCGGCGGAAGGCCGTGATGCCGCCGACCACGGCACAGCCCCCGCGCCGGCCCACATGCAATTGCTGCTGCAGAACCTCGCCACCCGCATGGACCCGGCCAAGGCGCCGAACCTGCGCTGGATCCAGGCGACAGTCGGCCAGAGTATCCAGATGATTCCGGTCGAAGACGTGCTGTTCTTCATCTCCGACGAGAAGTACACGCGGGTGCAGACGGCCACGATCGAAGCGCTGATCCGCAAACCCATCAAGGAGCTGATCGACGAGCTCGATGCGAACCTGTTCTGGCAGATCCACCGCTCGACGCTGGTCAACACGAAGTTCATTGCCGGCGTGACCCGCGACCTGCGCGGCCGCCAATTGGTCAGCGTGAAAGGCCATCCCGAGAAGCTGGAAGTCTCACGCAGCTTCACGGGGTTGTTCAAGGGGATGTAGGCGTCCGAGCGAAGGGCGAGAGCGCGCTCCGCCACGGTCCCTCTCGTCAACCCGCATCAATCTCCACATGCACGCGCCGCCCCGGTGCCGCCGCAATGTTCACCAATGCATCCAGCGAAAAGCGCGAAATGCGCCCGCGCAGCAGGTCGTTGATGCGGGGCTGCGTCACGCCGCAGCGCTGCGCAGCGTCGGCCTGGGTCCAGCCGCCCGCTTCGACGATGGCGGCAATCTTGCGCATCAGTTCGGCGCGAATCCGCAGGTTGGCCGCCGCTTCGGGTGTGTCGGCGATGGCGCCCGTGTTGTCGCTGGCCGGGTCGGGTCGGGTGTGCCGCGCAACTCGCACAGCTCGGTGACGAAGAGCTGGTAGTTGGCGCGCTCGGAGCCGTAGGCTGCGGACCAGCGGGCGATGAAGGCGGTGGCGGCGGTGGCGTCAGCGGGGCGGGCGGGGGCGGTCACGCGGGGATGATAGGGGCGTGCTCAGCGTGGCACGGTCACTGCCGGCGCCAGGCCCAGCTTGTTGGCCCGGCGCGCAAACTTGCGGTCATCGAAGCTCGCCATGGCATTGCAGGTTCGGTAAGTGGCGTGGTGCAGCGCGTCGGCGAAGTCGAGCCCGTTGCGGTGGGCGGCCAGGGCAGCTTCGACCGACAAGCGGTCCTCCACGCTGATCTGGGGTGACGCCAGCAGGTGGTCCAGCACGCTGGCGAACTGCTCGCGCGTGCTCGCGTAGGCGCCGCGCATCACCCACTCGAGTTCAAGCAGAACGGTCTTGGCCACGTACAGCGCTTGGTCGCCTTCGAGCAAACGGAGTGCTGCCTGCTGCTGCCGAGCCGTGGCTGCATCGACCTGATGGCCGCCGAGGTAGTAGCGGGCCAGCACGTTCGTGTCCAGCCCGATCATTTGCGGGCATTCCGCTTCGCTGGCGCGGGCTTCGGCTCGGGCTTCAGAAGGCTGGCCACGTCGAAGTCGGGTGGCACGGCGGGGCCCGCGACCCGGACCATGCCGAAGCCGCTTTGCGGCGCCGCGCGCTCAGGCATCGAGGGCCTCAGGACGGCGTGGTCGCCCTCGACCACGAAAGCCACCCGCGTTCCCTGGCGCAGACCGAGCTGCTGCCGCACCGCCTTCGGAACCGTGACCTGTCCCTTGCTCGTCATGGTGCTTGTTTCCACGCAACGCCCCTGAAGTATTACCGGGTAAGGATTTTATCCGGTTGAAGGATATTGCTGCTGGCGTTCACCCCGGCACCCATCACCGGGGCCGCAGCGCGCAGGCAATGCACCACTGCGCGGCCCAGTACGTCAGCAGGATCCACAGCGCCGACAGCGGCAGGGGCGCAGCGAACTTGTTGATCGCGAGCAGGCTGTCGGAGGCCATGAACAGCAGCCCGCCGAGCGCGGCGGCGCGCGCCAGGTTGGTGTCGGGCGCGGCCGTGTCGGCGCGGCCGCGCCACCAGGCGGCGGCCTGCGCGGCCATCGTCGCCAGGCAGGCCACGTAGGCCAGCACGGGCACGCGCAAGGCGCCCGGCACACCGGGCCAGAGCTGCGACAGGATCAAGGCCGCGAGCGCCGCGTAGGCCACGAACACGAGCGGCTTCGCCGCGAACTTCACCGTCACGCAGAAGGCGGCGATGTA
>CANJKD010000332.1 GCA_947474415.1 Burkholderiales bacterium
GCTTCCAGCCATAGGTGTAGCGCGCCCCCGGCCGCAGCCGCCCGGCCAGCGCCCCGGCCCAGGCCAGCACCAGCCCGGCCACGTCGCCAAGGTTGTGGCCTGCATCCGCCAGCAACGCCAGCGAGTTGACCTTCCAGCCGAAGAAGGCCTCGATCGCGACAAAGGCAATGTTCAGCGCAATGCCGATCGCGAAGGCGCGGTCGAAATTGGCGGGGGCGTGGCCGTGACGGTGGCCGTGGCCATGATCGTGACCCTGCGCCGGGCCGTGGTCATGGGTGTCGTGGCGAGTATGGTCGGTAGACATTCGTACAGCGCGGTTCAGGTTCAGTCGGCCAGTTGCGCGCGCATCGCGTCAATCACCGCCTTGTAGCTCGGCTGCCCGAAGATCGCGCTGCCGGCCACAAAGGTGTCGGCGCCGGCGTCGGCGGCGGCGCGAATGTTGTCGGTCTTGATGCCGCCATCGACTTCGAGGCGGATGTCGCGCCCTGTTTCTTGCCGATGCGCGTCGATGAGCTTGCGGATCTGCGCGATCTTCTTCAGCGCGCCGGGGATGAAGCTCTGCCCGCCGAAGCCGGGGTTCACGCTCATCACCAGAATCAGGTCGAGTTGGGGCAAGGTCCATTCCAGCACGTCGAGCGACGCCGCCGGGTTGAACACCAGCCCGGCGCTGCAGCCCTCGGCCCGAATCAGCTGCAACGTGCGATCCACATGGGCGCTGGCCTCCGGGTGGAAGCTGATGCGATCCGCGCCGGCCTTGGCGAACGCCACCGCCAGCGCATCGACGGGCTGCACCATCAGGTGCACGTCGATCGGCACCTTCGTGCCGTCGGCCCTGACCGCGTGCTTGCGCAAGGCCTCGCAGATCATCGGCCCGAAACTCAGGTTCGGGACGTAATGGTTGTCCATCACGTCGAAGTGGATCCAGTCGGCGCCGGCCGCAATCACGTCGCGCACTTCATCGCCGAGGCGGGCGAAGTCGGCGGCGAGGAGGCTGGGGGCGATGCGGTAAGTGGGTGCGCTGGCAGGGTAGAAAGGTGGCATGTCGATACGCGAAGTTTCGCGCGGATTTTAGGAGCTTGGCTCGGTGTGCCGGGCATGCTGCCAAAATCGCCCGCATGTCCCGCCCTGAACTGACCACCACCGTCGCTGTCCGCCATCTGCCGGAGCAATCCGATCCGCAGACCGGCCAGCATGCCTTCGCGTACACGGTGACCATCCGCAACAGCGGCGACATCACCGCGCAACTGATCGCACGCCATTGGGTCATCAAAGACTCGAATGGCCACACCGATGAAGTGCGCGGCCTCGCCGTGGTTGGCCACCAGCCGTTGTTGAAGCCCGGCGAGACCTTCGAGTACACGAGCGGAACGCGCCTGGGCACGCCGCAGGGCACGATGCGCGGCACCTTCTACTGCATGACCGAAGCGGCGCAGCCGTTCGAAGCCACGGTGCCGGAGTTCGGCCTCACCGTGGCATCCGCGTTGCACTGATGGCCGAACAGGGTGTCTCGCCCTGGGACCTGACCGCGCTGCTCAACGCAGCCGACCCGAAGGCGAGCCTGCCCGAGCGCCACCTGTGGCTGATCCGGCTGCTCGAATGGCTGCGCCACGCGCCGGTCGAAGGACAGGCACGGGCCACGCCGACGCCGGTGCTGCGCCTGAAGCACCTGCTCGGCGTGCTCGGCCGCCACCCCGAACACCAGGCGCGCGTGTCGGACTTGCTGAGGCGCATCTGGAGCGAGGTCGACAGCGCCACGCTGTTCGCCGACTTCGGCTTCGCGCCTCGCATGGACCTATGGCGCGAATTCGCCCGCCGCCTGCGGGCGCGCCTGTTGCCGCTCACGCCTGCCACCACCGACCTCGGCGCCTTGTTTCCGCTGCTGTTCCCGCACGCCGACGATGCCGATTGGCTGCTCGCCATCGACGCCACCACACTGGAGCGGCTGCGCACCTACGTGGCGCCGGAACGTGGCAGCTCGGCCTGGCGCGCGCCCTTCGTGGACGCCATCGTCTTCCTGTCGAGCGCGGTGCGGGCCTCGGGTTTCTCGCCGGCGCTGCGGCTGCGCATGAGCCCCGAACTGCTCGTCGACCAGCCGTTCCGCCAGCTCGCCCGTGTCGCCGAGAAAGTGGGCGTCGACGCGATGGGCGTCGAGGGCCACACCACGCCCGACACCGAAGCCGCGCTGCTGCAGGAAGCCCACTACCTGCGCGCCCTGCTCGACGCCTGCCGGCGCTGCGCCGGCAGCGTGCATGAGCACCTCGAAGCGCACGGCATATCGGTCGACGTGGTGTTCGAGGTCGACCAACTTCGCGAGCGCACGCACCGCATCGAAGCGCTGCTGATCTGCGTCATCAGCCCCGAACCGTCGCGCGAGATCACCCGCCTGCTGGCCGAGCTGGTGCGCACCGCCGACGAGGGCCGCAGCGTCGCCGCGCTGCTGTCGCGCCACTACTCGCTGCTGGCGCGCCGGGTAGCCGAACGCAGCGCCGAAACCGGCGAGCACTACATCACCCGCGACCGCGCCGAATACGCCTGGATGCTGCGCGCCGCAGCGGGTGGCGGCGCTTTGATGGGGGTCACCACCCTCATGAAGTTCGCACTGCTGGCGCTCGGACTGTCGGCGTTCTGGGGCGGCTTCTGGGCCGGCATGAACTATGCCGTGACTTTCGTCGTGATCCAGGTGCTGCACCTGACGGTCGCGACCAAGCAGCCCGCGATGACGGCACCGGCGATGGCGGCCAAGCTCACCGAACTGGCCGACGATGCACGGGTCGAGGGCTTCGTCGACGAAGTTGCGAATCTGATCCGCTCGCAGGCGGCAGGCATCTTCGGCAATCTGGCCATGGTGGTACCGGTGGTGGTGTGCGTTCAGTGGCTCGCACGGGCGGCATTCGGCGCACCGCTGGTGGGCGTTGACACGGCCGGGCACATCCTGCATTCGCTCACGCTGCTTGGCCCGACCGCCCTGTTCGCGGCCTTCACCGGCGTGCTGCTGTTCATCAGTTCGCTGATCGCCGGCTGGGCCGAGAACTGGTTCGTCTGGCACCGGCTCGACAGCGCCATCGCCTGGAACCCGCGCATCGTCGCCACGCTGGGCGCGGCCCGTGCCGCGCGCTGGGCCGCGTACTGGCGCGCCAACATCTCCGGCATGGCGGCGAACATCTCGCTCGGCATGATGCTGGGCATCGTGCCGGTGGTGGCGCTGTTCTTCGGCCTGCCGCTGGAGGTGCGCCACGTCACGCTGTCCACCGGCCAACTCGCTGCGGCGCTGGGCGCCGAAGGCTTCGGGCTGCTGCGCGAGGGGGCGTTCTGGTGGTGCGTGGCCGGCATCGCGGTCACCGGGGTGTTGAACCTCGGCGTGAGCTTCTACCTCGCGCTGAAAGTGGCGCTGCGTTCGCGCGGCATTCGCCTGGCCGACCGCAGCCGGATCTACCGTTCGATTCGGGCCCGGTTGCGTCGCAAGCCGCTGTCGTTCATCGTGCCGCCAGCTTGAGGGCCGGACGGCGGTTCATTCGTCGTTGCGTTCGCCCCGCTTGCGCCCTGAAAACATCGTCCACCAGACGATCAGGATCAGGATCAGCATGGCGCCGAAGGCTTCCAGCAGAATCACCCACATGTCGAACACCCTTCGTTTGCTGAGCGGCCCGGCCACCGCCGTGCGGAACCCGATGATGCCGGCACTGGCATTGGCAATCACGGCGGCGATTCTAGGGTTGCTGGCCGCCTGCGCCACGCCGCCTGCGCCGCGCCCGGCACCTGCTGGCCCGGCCGCGCCGGCCATGGCTTCCGTGCCGATGGTCAACCCGACCATCGTGCGTGCACGCGCCCGCTGGGTGCCTGTGGAATGGGCCGATCTACCGGGTTGGGAGGCCGACCGCAGCAGCGAACTCTGGCCCGCATTGCTGCGTGGCTGCGAAAAGCCCGCGCCGGGCTGGGCAGCGGTGTGCACACAAGCCCGCAGCGAACCGGCCAGCGGCTACACCGATGCCACCACGCGCGCCTGGTTGCAGCAGCGCCTGAAGCCTTTCCGCGTCGAGGCGCTCGACGGCACGCGCGACGGTCTCGTCACCGGCTACGTGGAGGCCACGCTGCGCGCCTCGCGCGCCGAGCGCAGCGAGTTTCGCGTGCCACTGTACGCACCGCCGGCCGATCTGGCGACCCGCAAGCCCTACTGGACGCGCGAGCAAATCGAC
>CANJKD010000333.1 GCA_947474415.1 Burkholderiales bacterium
CGGCCGCGCTGGCCACCACCGGACCGATCACCAGGCCCGCGGTGCCGATCTGCGCCAGACCGCCTGCGACCTGCGCCAGCGCTCCGCCGCCGTACTGGGTGAGTCGGCTGGCGGCCAGTGCGGCGAAGCGCTGCGCCCGGGTGGCCCACAGCGTGGCCCACTGGACAGCGCCGGCTGTCGCCACTGCCAGCGGCAACCAGAGCCAGTAACCCGGGAGTCCGGATGCCACGAATGCCAGCGCCATGATGGCACTGAGCACGGTCACGCCGCCCAGCACGCGCAGGCACAACGCCATCAGGTCGCGCGCGTCGGCGTCCTTCCGCACGAGCGGCAATGCGAAGTCATACCGACCACAGGCCACCACCGCGATGTTGGCCGCGACGGCCGCGAACACGGTGTAGTGGCCGAACTCGGCCGGCGCATAGAGGCGACTCAGCCAGGGGCCCAGCAGCAGCGGCAGGGCTTGTGCCAGCGCCCCGCCCGCCACGAGCGTGAGCGTAGCCCGCAGCAGCCCCGGGCGTCGGCCAGGCATGTCAGGTCGGCAGGGCGAGCATGGCGGCCTCGACAAGCGCAGCTTGCAGCGCGCCGACGATTCGATCCTGCTGCTCATGCGTCAAGTCAGCGCTCATCGGCAAGCTCATCACCTGCTGCCCGGCGGCCACGCTTTGCGGGCAGCAGTCGGGGCAGCACAGCGAGGCATAAGCCGGCTGGTGGTGCACCGGCTTCGGGTAATGCACGGCGGTGGGAATGCCTTGCGCAGTCAGGGCGGCTTGCACTGCCGCACGGTTCTCGACAAACACCGTGTACTGCGCCCAGACGCAGTCACGGTCATCGCGCACGCCGAGCAGCCGAACGCCGTGCACGTCGGCCAGCAGCGCGTGGTAGCGCGCACCGAGGGCGCGGCGCTGGTCAAGTTCCCACTCGAAGCGCTCCAGCTTGGCCAGCACAATGGCGCACTGCAAGGTGTCCATGCGCCCACCCACGCCCACGCGGGTGTGGGTGTAGCGCGCGCTCTGGCCGTGCACGCGGATCTCGCGGCAGGCCTGGGCCAGCGCGGCGTCGTTTGTGAAAATGGCACCCCCATCGCCATAGCAGCCCAGCGGCTTGCTCGGGAAGAAGCTGGTGCAGCCGAGCGTGCTGAGGTTGCCGCTCTTGCGGCCGCTCTTTCCAATGCCATACGTGGCGCCGAAGCTCTGCGCCGCGTCTTCGATCACCAGCAGGCCATGGCGTTCGGCGATGGCCTTGATGGCGTCCATGTCGGCCACCTGGCCGTACAGGCTGACCGGCATGATGGCGCGGGTGCGCGGCGTGATCTTGGCTTCGATCAGCGCGGCGTCGATGTTGCAGGTGTCGGGCTCGATGTCGACGAACACCGGCTTGGCGCCGAGCAGCACGATCATTTCGGCCGTCGCGGCGAAGGTGAACGGCGTGGTGACGACCTCGTCGCCGGGCTTCAGGTTCAGCGCCATCAACGCAATCAGCAGCGCCTCGGTGCCGCTGGCGACGGTGATGCAGTGCGCCGCGCCGGTGAACGCAGCGAGCCGGCCTTCGAGTTCGCCGACCTCCGGCCCCATGATGTACTGGCCGTGGTCGAGCACGCGCTGCATGCGCTCGGCGATCGGGGCTTTCAGCGCGGCGTACTGGCGCTTCAGGTCGATGAAGGGAATGGGGGCGTTCACGCTTCGTCCTTCAATGCGCAAAGCCCGTCGCGCAACACATAGCGTTCGCCGGTGGCCGGGCAGACGGCCTCTTCGCGGTTCGCGTCGGCTTTGAACACAAGCCGCTCGCCATGCCGGCTGACCCAGCCGATGCGGCGCGCGGGCACGCCCACCACCAGCGCGAAGTCGGGCACGCTGCGGCTCACCACGGCACCGGCGCCGACGAAGGCATGGCGGCCTATCGTGGTGCCGCACACCACGGTGCAGTTCGCGCCCAGCGTGGCGCCCTGCTTGACGCGCGTCGGCCGGTATTCGTTCTTGCGCGCCACCGCAGAGCGCGGGTTGTGCACATTGGTGAACACCATGCTCGGGCCGCAGAACACATCGTCTTCGAGCGTCACCGCGTCGTAAACCGACACGTTGTTCTGGATCTTCACGTTGTGGCCGATGCGCACGTCGTTGCCCACATAAACGCCCTGCCCCAGCGAGCAGCCGTCACCGATGCGCGCGCCGCCGCACACATGCGCGAAATGCCATACGCGTGTGCCCTCGCCGAGTTGCGCGCCGGCATCGACGATGGCGCTGGGGTGAATCACTGCGGGCATCGTCAATGCCGGGCTAGAAGACCAGCGGCAGGCCGACCCGCACGCCATCGCGCGCCGAGCGGTAGCCGGCGATCAGCACTTCGAGCGAGCGCAGCCCTTCGTAGCCATCGACGGCGGCGTCGGCCGTACCGTGCAAGGTGTTGATGACGTTGTCGTAGTACAGCGGGTGGCCGGGGCCATAGACGCTGTCGACGCCGTAGCTGGTGCTCGCCACCTTGGCGTCGTCTTCGTGCGGGGTCTCGAACTCCCAGTGCTCGATCTTGTTGACGGCCACACCACCGACGCGCACCGTGCCGCGCTCGCCGAGCAGCGTGATGCTGCCTTCGAAGTTCTTGTTGTGCGTGAGCATGGTGACGTTGATGGACGCCAGCGCGCCACTGCGCAGCCGCAGGCTCATCACGCCGGTGTCTTCGGCCTCGATGTCGCGCGCCAGCGTGGCGGTGTAGGCGTGCACGTTGTCGACTGGGCCGACCAGCCAGTCGACCATGTCCACATAGTGGCTCGCCTGGTTCATGAAGGCGCCGCCGTCCATGTCCCAGCGGCCGCGCCACGGCGCGGCGGTGTAGTAGGCCTGCGGCCGGGTCCAGAAGACGTTGACGGTGACCATCGCCAGACGCCCGAAGCGGCCCTGCTCGACGGCGCGCTTGACGAGTTGCAGGGTCGCATTCAGCCGGTTCTGCTTGACCACGAACAGCTTCACGCCGGCATCGCGGCAGGCGCGCACCATGGCCACACCTTCGTCCCATTTGGTGGCCATCGGCTTCTCGCTGACCACGTGGCGGCCGGCCTGCGCCACTGCAATCGCCTGGCGCGGGTGCAGGCCACTGGGCGTGGCGAGCACCACCACGTCGGCATCGCTGCCGGCCAGCAGCGCATCGAGCGAGGCGAAACCGGCGGCGCCGGTCAGCGCCACGGCGGCTTGCAGCGCCTGCGGCAGCACGTCGCACACCGCCACCAGCTCAGTGCGCGCGCTGTGCTGCTTCAGCGCCGCGAAGTGGCTCTGGGCGATGCGCCCGCAGCCCACCACGGCGAAGCGCAGCTTGCGTTCGGGATTCATTTCAGGATTCCGTTCAAGATTCAAGGAGGTCGACATTCGTGCGCAGCCCTGGCGGCCCACCAGGGGCAAACGCGCGATTTTATCGGGCGTCGGCCGCCCGCCTAAAATCGCCCTCTCATCGAGAGCCGTTCATGACCCAAAGCACCACGCCCACGCCTGCGCACGCGCCCCTGCCGACGCTCACCGCCGACGACAACCAGCTGATCACCGAACGGCGTGAAAAGCTCGCCGCGATCCGGCAAAAGGGCGTGGCCTTCCCGAACGACTTCAAGCCCACGCACCGCGCCGCCGAGTTGGCGCGCCAGCACGGCGACGAGCCGAACGAGACGCTGGAGCCGCGCTCCGTGAAGGTGGCGATGGCCGGCCGCCTGATGCTGAAGCGTGTGATGGGCAAGGCCAGCTTCGCGACCCTGCAAGACGCGACCGGCCGCATCCAGCTCTTCGTGACGCGCGACGCGCTCGGCGAAGAAGCCTATGCCGCTTTCAAGCACTGGGACCTGGGCGACATCCTCGGCGCCGAGGGCACGCTGTTCCAGACCAAGACCGGCGAACTCTCGGTGCGCGTGACGCGTCTACGCCTGCTGACCAAGAGCCTGCGCCCGCTGCCCAACAAGTTCCACGGCATGGCCGACCAGGAGCAGAAGTACCGGCAGCGCTATGTCGACCTGATCACCGACGACGACGCGCGGGCGCGCTTCGCTGCGCGCAGCAAGGCACTGAGCTCGATCCGCCAGTTCATGGTCGAGCACCACTTCATGGAGGTCGAAACGCCGATGCTGCACCCGATTCCGGGTGGCGCGAACGCGAAGCCCTTCGTCACGCACCACAACGCGCTCGACCAGCAGATGTTCCTGCGCATCGCGCCCGAG
>CANJKD010000334.1 GCA_947474415.1 Burkholderiales bacterium
GGAACAGCCCGATCTGTTCGTAAAACGAGTTCATGACCAGCCGGGTCTAGACACCTACGCCCCACAGATCGCAGCCCGCATCCAAAGACAGGTTCACGGCGCTTCGGGCGCGGTGTTCTGCCCCCTGTTCTGCCGTGCTCGGGGTGCCGTCCAGAGGGAAAAAGGCGTTTGAAGAACCTATCGTCAGCATCGCCGGCCAGTTGCGGCTGGCACCCAGCACGCTGCACCGCGCCTGGGCCGGTGAACCTTGCTCGGTGGCCGACTGGATCTGGGCGCTGCGCCTCGATGCCGCGCGCCGCGACCTGTGCGACCCGGGCCTGGCCGCCAGCAGCGTGAGCCGCATCGCGTTCTCTTGGGGCTTCAACGACGCCGCGCATTTCAGCCGCGCGTTCCGCGCCCGCTTCGGCTGCTCGCCGCGCGAGTTGCGCGCGTCGAAACCAGGCGGTTGAGCGGGCTCTCAGCTCAGCCCAGCACGGAACGGTGGCGGCGGATGGCCTCGGCCACCATGCTGCTCAACTCGGCGCTGCCACCACCCTCCACATGGGCCAGAAACTCGCGCCGCATGCGCGGTTCCCAGAACTTGCGGATGTGCTGTGCAATGCCCTCGAGCGCCTCGGTGCGGTCAGGCATGGCCTCGAAGAAGCTGCCGATCTGGTTCGCCATCCGGACCAGGGAATCAGTGTGCATGGGATGTTCCGGAGGTTCCAAAGGTTCGGGTCGTCAGGCCGGTGCTGTGCAGCGCCAGCCGCTCGGGGTGGCAATAGGCCACCAGATCCTGGCCGCGCGCGAAGCCGACCAGCGTCATGCCGGCGCGGCGCGCTGTCGCCACGGCAAATGACGTGGGCGCCGAGACCGCCGCCAGCAGCGACACGCCGGCCATCGCGGTCTTCTGCACCATCTCGAAACTGGCGCGGCTCGTGACGGCGATGAAGCCGGCGGCGGCATCGACACCGTTGCGCACCAGCGCGCCGATCAGCTTGTCGAGCGCGTTGTGCCGCCCGACGTCTTCGCGCAGCCACTGCACTTCGCCCTGCGCCGAACACCAGGCTGCGGCGTGCACCGCGCCGGTCGCTTGCTGAAGGGTTTGCAGCGAACAGAACTGCGCCATCGCGCGGCCGATGGCCTCCCGGCTCAGCACCGTGGTGTCGCGCAGCACGGGCAGCTCGCGCTCGACCTGGCCCAGGCTCTCGGTGCCGCACAGGCCGCAGCCGGTGCGGCCCGCGAGCGAGCGGCGCCTGTCCTTCAGGCGCGCGAACGCCGCGCTCGCCACGCGCAGTTGCAGCGTGATGCCTTGCGCAGCGTGATCCTCCTCCACCGCATACAACTCGTGCGCGCCGTCGAGCAGGCCTTCGCTCAGCGCGAAGCCGAGCGCGAAGTCTTCCAGGTCGAGCGGCGTGGCCAGCATCACCGCGTGCGAGACGCCGTTGAACTCCAGCGCCACCGGCACTTCTTCGGCCACCCAGTCGGCCTTCGCGAACGCCAGGCCGGCGCGCACGCCGCGCACCGGCAGCGAGCGCGCGCCGTCGCAGCGCAGCGGCGCGGCGGTGGCTGCGGATGTGGCAACCGCAGCGGCTTGAAGCGGGGGCTCGTGCAACATCGGCATCACGCTACTTCGCCGCCACCGGCTCGTCGGCCTCGGCGCGCCCGTCCCGCCCTTCGAGCAAGCCTTGCTGAATGCGGTTGAAGCGGCTGTATTCCTGCTGCCAGCTTGAGGGCTGCATCACCGGCAACACCTGCACCGCGGTTACCTTGTACTCTGGGCAGTTGGTGGCCCAGTCGGAGTTGTCGGTGGTGATGACGTTGGCGCCCGACTCGGGGAAGTGGAAGGTGGTGTAGACCACACCCGGCTGCATGCGCTCGGTGACGAGTGCGCGCAACACCGTCTCGCCCGCGCGGCTCTTGATGCCGACCCAGTCGTCGTGCTTGATGCCACGCTCTTCGGCGTCGTGCGGGTGGATCTCGAGCCGGTCCTCGCTGTGCCACTGGTTGTTCTCGGTGCGGCGTGTTTGCGCGCCGACGTTGTACTGCGACAGGATGCGCCCGGTGGTCAGCAGCAGCGGGAACATGCGCGTCACCTTCTCGTCGGTGGCCACGTATTGCGTGATGATGAACTTGCCCTTGCCGCGCACGAAGGCATCGATGTGCATGATCGGCGTGCCGTCGGGCGCGGCCTCGTTGCACGGCCACTGAATGCTGCCCAACGCGTCGATCTTCTTGTAGCTGACGCCGTGGAAGCTGGGCGTGAGCGCCGCGATCTCGTCCATGATCGCCTCGGGGTTCTTGTAGTGCATCGGGTAGCCGAGCGCGTTTGCGAGCTTCACGGTCACTTCCCAGTCGGCGTAGCCGGCCTTCGGCGGCATCACCTTGCGCACCCGCGAGATGCGCCGCTCGGCATTCGTGAAGGTGCCGTCCTTTTCCAGGAACGACGAGCCCGGCAGGAACACATGCGCGTATTTGGCGGTCTCGTTCAGGAACAGGTCTTGGACCACGATGCACTCCATCGCCATCATCGCCGCCGCCACATGCTGGGTGTTCGGGTCGGACTGGACGATGTCTTCGCCTTCGCAATACAAGCCCTTGAAGCTGCCGCTCAGCGCCGCGTCGAACATGTTCGGAATGCGCAGGCCCGGCTCGGGGTCGATCACCACGCCCCAGGCCGCTTCGAACGAGGCCCGCACCGTGCTGTCCGACACATGGCGGTAGCCCGGCAGTTCGTGCGGGAACGAGCCCATGTCGCACGCGCCCTGCACATTGTTCTGGCCGCGCAGCGGGTTCACGCCCACGCCTTCGCGGCCGACGTTGCCGGTGGCCATCGCGAGGTTGGCAATGCCCATCACCATGGTCGAGCCCTGACTGTGTTCCGTGACACCCAGGCCGTAGTAGATGGCGCCATTGCGCGCATTCGCATACAGGCGCGCGGCAGCGCGCACCTCGGCCGCCGGCACACCGGTGACCGCCTGCGTCGCCTCGGGCGAATTCGCCGGGCGGGCCACGAATTCGCGCCATTCGTCGAACGACTTGGCCTCGCAACGCTCGGCCACGAAGGCTTCGTCGACCAGCCCTTCGGTGACGATCACATGCGCCAGCGCGGTGACCATCGCGACGTTGGTGCCGGGCTTGAGCTGCAGGTGGTGGTCGGCCTGCACGTGCGGCGTGCGCACGATGTCGATGCGGCGCGGGTCGACGACGATGAGCCGCGCGCCCGGCGTGTGGCCGTCGCCGCGCAGCCGGCGCTTCATGCGCGAGGCGAACACCGGGTGGCCGTCGGTCGGGTTCGCGCCGATGATGACGATCACGTCGGCCTCTTCCACCGACTTGAAGGTCTGCGTGCCGGCCGACTCACCCAGCGTCTGCTTCAGGCCGTAGCCGGTGGGCGAATGGCAGACCCGCGCGCAGGTGTCGACGTTGTTATTGCCGAAGGCGGTGCGCACCAGCTTCTGCACGAGGTAGGTTTCCTCGTTGGTGCAGCGCGAAGACGTGATGCCACCGATCGAATCCTTGCCGTACTTGGCCTGGATGCGGCGGAACTCGCTGGCCGCGTAGCTGAGCGCTTCGTCCCAACTCACTTCCTGCCACGGGTCGGTGATCGTGGCGCGGATCATCGGTTTGAGCATCCGATCCTTGTGGGTCGCGTAGCCCCAGGCGAAGCGGCCCTTCACGCAGGCGTGGCCCTCGTTGGCCTTGCCGTCTTTCCACGGCACCATGCGCACGACTTCGTTGCCTTTCATCTCGGCCTTGAAGGCGCAGCCCACGCCGCAATAAGCGCAGGTGGTGATGCTGCTGTGCTCGGGCTGGCCGAGCCAGATCACTGACTTTTCCTGCAACGTGGCGGTCGGGCAGGCTTCGACGCAGGCGCCGCAGCTCACGCATTCCGAGGCCATGAACGATTCGTCCTGCCCCGCCGACACGCGCGACTCGAAGCCGCGCCCGCTGATGGTCAGCGCGAACGTGCCCTGCGTTTCCTCGCAGGCGCGCACGCAGCGGTTGCAGACGATGCACTTGCTCGGGTCGTAAGTGAAGTACGGGTTCGATTCGTCCTTCTTGCTCTTCAGGTGGTTCGCCCCGTCGACGCCGTAGCGCACTTCGCGCAGGCCGGTCACGCCCGCCATGTCCTGCAGCTCGCAGTTGCCGTTGGCCGAGCAGGTCAGGCAGTCGAGCGGGTGGTCGGAGATGTAGAGCTCCATCAC
>CANJKD010000335.1 GCA_947474415.1 Burkholderiales bacterium
AAATAACTGTAAAACGTTAGAAACGTTCCAAAAACATTTATTTGACAAAGGCTTGACAGCAACCGCCTTCAGCCCGCCTGCAGATTCAGCGCCGACGCCGCTGCGCGATCTCGAAACGATAGGTGGCCAACTGCAGGCTGCTGATCACCGCGCGCGGCGGGTTGAGAAGTGCGGCGCCGATGCGCCAGTGGCCAGGTATCGCGCCGGGATGAACGCTGCGCACCCGCAGGTCGAATGGCGGCGAGCTGTAAGTGCCATCAGCCAGGTGGCAGGCCGCCAGGATCGCGTCGACGTCGCAGGGCACATGGTTCATGACGACCTCGAACGCCAGCCCGCCGATGCCCAGATCAATCACGACGCCGAGCCACGGACCGGCACCCCGCGGCGCGTGCGCATGCAGGCGCAGCGGCGGCGCCTCGGGTGGAGCCACACGGAACAGCGAGCGTCGATGCACGCGCCAGACATCGGCGGGATAGTCGCAGCAGAGCCGTGCGCCGGTGGCCCTGACGCCGTCCGCCGGGTGCGGTCGTGCGTTATCTTCGTCGGCCGGACGCAACGCGTGTGCCGTGAAGCGCAGGATGTGCTGGCCCTGCGGGAATGCCGCGACGGCTGATTGCCAGGCAGGCGCTAGGAGCTCCGGCCTGATGGCCGCACGCAGCAGCAGCCGGTCGTGCGCCACCGCCAGCACGCGGCATGGAACGCCCAGCAGGGCATGCTGTTCGCTGGGTCTGATGACGCCGGGGAGCGCCGCCTCGGCAAGGGCCTGCAGCGCGTCCCGGGCGTCGTGCCCGTCGATGCGGAACGGCGCCAGCGCCAGTGCCTTGAGTTCGGCGGCGAGGCGGGCACTGTCGATCATGGCGGGGACCGACGGAGCCACCACGGCAGTGCCATGATCGCGCTGCCGTCAGGGCTTGTCGGCAAGCCGTGCCCGCAACTCGCGCAGCGGCAGCCGCAGGTCGGCCAAACCGGCTTGCAGCGGCCGCTGCGCGACCCAGTCCTCACCGTCCAGGCCCTTGTAGAACGAGCGTATCTGGGCCCTCACTGGCTCAGCCGCGCCGTCCGGCGTGAAACTCACGATGGGAACGCTACGGTGCGTTGATGGGGTGTTCATCGGTGTCTCCTCATCTCGGGGGCCGGCGCCGCGACGGCTGGGCCCGGGTCCGCCACAGCCCGGCGCTAGACGGGCAGGTTGCTGATTTCGCGGTAGGCCTCGAGCAGCTTGTTGCGCACCGCCACCATGCCCTGGAATGACAGGCTCGCTTGTTGCATCGAGATCATCACCTGCTCGATCGAGACGCTGCGGTCGCCCATCTGGAACGCCTGGGCCTGGGCCTGGGCGGTGTTCTGCACTGCGTTCACATCGCGCACCGCATCGCGCAGCATCGACGAGAAGTCGATGCTGCCGGTGGCGGCAGTTGCGGGCGGCAAGGCGCTGCCGCGCGCGGCGCTTTGCAGTGCCTCCATGCGGATCAGGATGGAGTCGACGCTCTGCAGGTTCATGGCGTGGGGCCCGAAGTGGTGGTGTGAAAAGGGGCGGTGTCAGGGCCCGCCGCATCTCGGTCCAGCTCGCGGTAAGCCTTGAGCTTGTAGCGAAGTGCACGCTCCGATATGCCCAGGATGGCGACCGCGGCCCGGCGGTGGCCCCGGACCTGGTCGAGCACGCTGAGAATGTGTTCACGCTCGACGTCGCGCACATTGCGCGGGCGCGGCCATTCCTCCGGCTGCGTGTCGGCGCCCGGCGCTGCGGCCGCGATGTGCTGCGCTGCCGCTTCGCGTGGCAGCAGGTGCGCCGCCGTCGCGGGGCTCGCCGACAACGTTGTTTCAACCTCGCGGCGGCCACCGGCGTCGTGCAGCTCAAGGTGCACGGCGTCGATGACGCCGGTGTCGGTGAGCAACAGGCCGCGCTGGATCGTGTTTTCAAGTTCGCGCACGTTGCCGGGCCACGGGTGGCGCAGCAGCGCGGCCTCGGCCGACGGTGCGAGCTGTGCGCCGGCGACGCCGAAGCTGCTGGCATAGCGCCGCACGAAGCTGCGCGCCAGCGGCGTGATGTCGTCGAGGCGTTGGCGCAATGGCGGCAGCTGCACCGGGAACACCGCGAGGCGGTAATACAGGTCTTCGCGGAAGCGGCCCGCGGCCACGTCGCGAGTCAGGTCGCGGTTCGTGGCGGCGATGAGCCGGATGTCGACAGGGATCGAAGTGCGCCCGCCGAGCCGCTCCAGGCTGCGTTCTTGCAGCACGCGCAGCAGCTTCACCTGGGTCTCGGTCGGCAGCTCGCCAATCTCGTCGAGGAACAGCGTACCGCCCTGAGCCTGCTCGAACTTGCCGGCCTGCTGGCGGCTCGCGCCAGTGAAGGAGCCCTTCTCGTGGCCGAACAGCGTGGACTCGAGCAAGGTCTCCGGAATGGCGGCGCAATTGATGGCGACAAAAGGTTGCCGCGCCCGCGGCGAGCAGAGGTGGATGTGGCGCGCCATCACTTCCTTGCCGACGCCGGATTCGCCGGTCAGCAACACGGTGGCATCGACCCGGGCGGCACGCTCGGCGCGCGCCACGACGGCAAGCATCACCGGGTCGCAGGCGATCAGCCCGCTCGCGGCGGCGTCGGTGCGCACCGCCGGCGCGTGGCGCCGCACCACCTCGACAAGCTCCTCGACGCCGAAGGGCTTGAGCAGCAGATCGCGCGCCCCTGCCTTCAACGCCGCGATGGCCAGCATGGCGTCGGCATGGGCTGTCATCAAGACCACCGGCGTGTGGCTGCTGCGCTCACGCACGCGCTCGAGCAGTTTCATGCCGTCCATGCCCGGCAGACGGATGTCGGAGACGATCAGATCGGCACTGCGCTGCTGCAACGCGTCGAGCCCCGCCTCGGCCGAGGCCACCGCGGTCACACTCCAATGCGCGCGGCGCAGCGTCGACTCGAGCGCGAACCGCAGGTCGTCGTCGTCCTCGACCAGCAGCAAATGGGTGGGTGTGTCCATCATGGTTCGTCTCAGACCTGAGGCAGCGCCGGCAGCGCCAGCGTGAAGCGCACGCCGTGCGGCTCGCAGGCCGCAAACGAAAGTTCGCCGCGGTGCGCCTGCGCTGCGGCGCGCGCCATCGCCAACCCGAGACCGGTACCGGTCGGGCGGCCGGTTGCGAAGGGTTCGAACAAGCGAGCCGCGATGGCCGGGTCGATGCCGGGGCCTTCGTCGGTGACGCAGATCTCGACTCGATGGCCCTCGCTGCGGCAGGCCACCGAGACGGTGCTGCCCGGCGGCGCGTGCTGCAGCGCGTTCTCGAGCAGGGCCAGAACCGCCGAGCCGATCTGCAGCCGGTCGACCGCGATCACGCAGTCGGGTGCGTGCAGCGCCAGCGCGAGCCGGACCCCGCGTTGCGCGAGCAGCGGTGCAATCACCTCCAGCTGGCTGCGCACGAGCGCCTCGATCGGGCCGATCTCTTGGGCCCGTGCGCGTGTCTTCACGAAGCTCAGCATGCGGGTGATCAGGGCGTCGATCTGGCCGAGCTGGCCGACGAGCCGGCCAGCCATCGCGCTGCGCTCGTCAGCGTCGATGTCGGGCTCGCGCAACTGGCTGGCGTACAACGTGGCCGTGCACAGTGGCGTGCGCAGCTGGTGCGCGAGTTCGGCCGACATGCGGCCCATCGACGCCAGGCGCTCCTGGCGTTCGGCGCGCTCGCGCTCGCGGTGTGCCTCGGTGATGTCGTCGATGTGAAGCAGCCGGGTGCCGCTGGCGGTGTCGGTGAGGGCGCAGACGCTGATGATGCGCGCCTCACTGCCGCGATCGGTCAGGTATTCGTCGGTCGTCCCGCGGCGCATCCATTGCGCCGGCAGCGCCCAGACACCCTGCAACACCAGATCGGGCAGCAACTTGGCGGCGGCGGGGTTGAAGCCGGTGACGCGGCCGGCATCGATCGCCACCAGGCCGAATGGCACCGACCCGAACATCGACCCCATCTGCGCTTCGGAGCGCACCCGCCGGCGCATCGCTTCATGCAGCCGCGAATGCGTCAGCGCCACGTCACGCCGCAGCAGCTCGACCGAGCCGCGCAGGTCTTCGTCCTGCGCGGCAAGTTGCGCGGTCGAGGCCGAAAAGTCGGCGAATGCGGCTTGCAGTGCGGTGGCACACGACGGGGCCGGATTCAAGAGTCTGGAGGCTGCCAAGGCGAGGCTCTGGAAATGGTGACT
>CANJKD010000336.1 GCA_947474415.1 Burkholderiales bacterium
AACGCCGCGAAAGACCTGCCCGCCATGCGCCAGCGGCTGGCCCGCATGGTCGGGCTCGATCAGCGCGACGCGGCCGCCGACGACTGGCTCGCCTTCGCGCACCAGTGGCGCCGTGCGCAGGTTGCAGAGTTGGGGTCTCAGTTGCAACGTGTCATGACCGAGCACGGCCTGGGCGTGGGCGCCCGGGTGATCAGCGCGGGTTGCGGTGACTTCCTGGTCGGCGATGTACTCGCCAATGCGCAAGCCGCTCAGGCCGCACCAGCCGCTCACTCCGGCCAGCCCGCGCCAGCTGCGGGTCTGCGCCTCGCGGCCTACGGGCGCGATGTGGCCCGGGTCTCGGTGCAGGCGCGACCGAGCCGTGCCGAAGTCCAGGCCTGGGCCGAGGTGTGTGCCCCCTGTGTGGCGGTGGCGGCGCTCTTCGACATGGAACAACGCTGATGTGGGTCGTCAAGATCGGCGGCAGCCTGAATTCGAACCCCGTGCTGCCTGCCTGGCTGGACTTGCTGGCGCAATGTGGCGGCGGCCGCGTCACCGTGGTGTGCGGCGGCGGCGGCTTCGCCGATGAGGTGCGGCGCGCCCAGGCCCATTGGCGATTCGACGACCTCAGCGCCCATAACATGGCGGTGCTGGCGATGGCGCAGACCGCCCACCTGATGCACGGCCTGAACCCCGCGCTGCAGCTGACGCGCAGCAAGGCCGATATCCGGCGCGTGTTGCAGGCGGGAGGGACCGCACTGTGGCTGCCCTACGAACTGGAGCGCGACCAGGCCGATGCGAACACGAACTGGGAGGTCACGTCCGACAGCATCGCACTCGACCTCGCGCGGCGCCTGAATGCCGAGCATTTGGTGCTGGTCAAGTCGTGCCCGATCAACCCGAAGGCCAGCCTGGCCGAGCTGGCCGAAACCGGCATCGTCGACCCGCGCTTCGCGCTGCTGTCAGACGGAGCGGCGTTCCCGATCGACATCGTTCACCACGACGAGTTGGGGCGGATGCGGGCGCTGCTGTTGGGCGCTTTGCGCTACGGAGAAGTTTGACCGGGCGGGCCTCCGCCAGACGCCGATCTTTGCCCGTAGCGCGGGTTGCGCTCGCGCTTCTCGGCCATGTCGCGCACCAGATAGTGAACCGCGCGCGTCCACGACAGGTCTTCGTTGCCGCGCACGTCGACCGACTTGCTGAACACCACCTTCTGCGCCTTGATGCCATAGATCTGGATTCAGATTGAGGATCAATTCATTCATACTGCCCCCAGGAATTCCTGGATAGAGCGTTAGAGTCGGCTGGCGCAGGCCGGGGGCTCAGGCCTCCCACGGCCGCCCGAAGTGGCGTGCAGCAGGTCGTCATCTCAGAGCCTGTGAATTTTTCGAAGTGGCTGCATTTTCTCCCTCGCCCCTTTTTGGGGAGACGGAGCAAATATGAAAAAATCACACACCCTCAGACCGCGCCACCGTGCATCAAGCGGGTCAAGGCCAGCAGGCGCTGCGGATCGATCGACGCGCTGCGGTCGCCTGCGCAGACCGCCGTGCGAAAGCCTGCAAAGTCGGGGGCGAGCGCGCGCAGCAAAGGCTCGTGCGACGTGCGCAGCGCCCCTGCCAGACCGACCATCGCGGTACCGGCCCGAACCGACCGCACCGACGTGATGAAGCGCTGCAGCGCCGCCATCGGCATCACATCGAACAGGCTGCCGGCGTGCTTGTCGGCGGTGTCGAGCATCAGGCCCGGAAAGCCCGCCGCACAGGCATGCTCCACATGCGCCCAGGCCAGCCCACGGTCGGCAATGAAGACCGGGATCACGGACCCGCCGCTGGCCTTCAGTGCATCGAGCACGGCCAGGGCCTGCGGCGCGCGCTCGATGCCGACCTTCACATGATCGACGCCGCAGGCACCCACCGCATCGACGCACGCCATGATGCGCGCCCCCTCGGACATCGGCACGTCGCCGATCGTGGCGCTGACGGGCAGGCTGCTGCCGTGTTGGCGCAGCGCCTCGACGATGGCACGAATGGTGGCAATCGGCAGCCCGCCCAGTGCGCCCGCTCCCGGCTCCTTGAGGTCGATGAAATCGGCGCCGCCGTCGGCCACCAGCAAGGCCTCTTCAACACTTCGAACGCTGACGAGAAGCTTCATGGCGAGGGGGTCCGGGCGAGGTCGGTCGGCGGCGGGTTACCGGTGGCATCGGTGGCGTCGGTGGCGTTGGCCCGGTGCCGCTGCACCGCATCAATCAACCAGCCCCAGGCTTCACGCTCGTCGGGACCGGCAGTCTTGTCGATGGCGATTTGCAGGTAGGCCATCTCAACGTCGACCTTCTGCGGCGCCAACATGCGCAGGCGGCTCACCAGCACCGCGCCCTCGATGACTGCGGCCTGCGCCCGGTTGAAACCGACGAAGGCCGCATGGTGGACCTCATGCACCCGTGCCATGTGCAGCACCGGGCGCTGCGCGTCGTCGGCGCGCGCCGCCATCCGAAGTTCGACATGGCGCAAGGCGCAGGCCAGGCGTACCCCGGCGATCTGCTCGGCGGCCAGCAAGGGCCATTCGCGCCGCCCGGTCACGCTGCCGGCGAAGACACGCGTATCGGTCAGGATGTTGAGCACCGCGAAACCGGTGGCGACGATGTTGTCATGCGTGGCTGATGGCTTGAACGGCATCAGCACTACCTGCTCGCCGCAGTAGCGCACGCCCATTGGCGCGACATGCGGCCGGCCATCTGCCGCAAGCGTGGTCACCACGGTTTCGAAGATCACGTCGTTCGTCATGGGTCGGTTCATCGGCGCGTGGCGGCCGCGTCGCGCGGGGGTCGCAGTGGTGTCATTTGAATGGCGCGTCGGTGGTCTTGCGCTGCGCCCGGGTGGTGCCCGGCGCGCACCACGCATCGAGGTCTTGCTCGGTCGGTTCGACCGCACAGCCCCAGTCCAGCGGCTGGTCCTGAACGTAGCGCTTGCCGAGCTTGTGGGCGATCTCGGCGTGGGCCAGTTCCACGCCCATGTAGAACGCATGTGCCGCATCGCCCTCAAGGCCGAGTTGCGGCCACAACTCGAACGCGCCCTGCCCCAGGCGCAGCCCGTCGCGGTTGTAGACATGCAGGCCGTGCTCGGACACCTGGACCCGGAAGTTCGGGTCACGCACCATCGCGGCGGTGGCGGCGATCTCGTCGGCGCTGTCGGGGAAAGGCTGCTTCGCGTGCACCGTCAGCAGCGCGCCGCTCAGGCCCTTGGGCAGCATGCGATGGCGGCTCGCGGCGTGCATGATGCGCCGGGCCCAGTCGGCCTCTTTCACGGCGCGGCGCGCGTGCCGGCTGACCTGCGTGGTCAGCACCGCAGCCACATTCAGTTCGGCACAGATGCCGAACAGCAACGCGTTGATGCCCGTGGTGTCGGCCTCGGTCAGCTCGGTCAAGTTGCCCACGCCCATCATGATCGGCGCCTCGGGAAAGCGCTCGCGCAGCCGGTGGTAGCGCACGATCGATGCCGCCAGGCCGAACGGAATCGGGTCGAGGATGGAATCGGCCAGGAAGGCACGGCCCTTTCGTTGCAGGGCCTCGACAGCCTGGAACAGCGACTCTTCGTCGCTTGGGGTGCGCGGAATCAACACAGGCGTTGCGGCAACCTCGTCGGCCACCCAGAGGGTATCGAGCGTGAGGCTGAGCAGGTAGTCGGCACCCGCCCGCCCGCCGCGCAGCAACTCATCCGGCGATATCGAATCGACGCTGACCGCGAAGCCTTCTGCCTTCAGCGCGCGCACGCTGTCTTCGAGGTGGTCGAAGCGGGTGTCGGGCAGGCCGCCCAGGTCGATCACATCGGCGCCATCGGCGCGCAGCCGCCGGGCGCGCGCCACGATCGCCTCGACGCCCAGGCGCGGCGCATCGACGATTTCGGCAAATATCGCGACCTCGTAGTCGTCGAGCGTGATCGGCTTCGCGGCGCGGTTGAAGAACTGCGGCAGGTCTTTCACTTCTTCCGGGCCGCGTTGCACCGGGATGCCGAAGTGCGCTGCGAGCGCACCCAGGTCGCCTCGGCAGCGGCCCGGCACGATGATGCGGTCGACCTGGCGCGGTGCGGGGGAAACTGCAGCACTGCCCGGATCGGGTGGCAAACGCAGCGGCAGCGGCAGCCTGCGACCGATCATGTCGGCCGTCATCAGCGCAGCCACCTGCAAGCCCAGTTCGCGCACCTCCCA